>JAFIEN010000153.1 GCA_020832515.1 Rubellimicrobium sp.
CCGACCAGGGCGCAAAGCCCCAGCCCAGGATCGCGCCGACATCGCCTTCGCGGATGTCTTCCAGAACGCCCTCTTCCAGCGCGCGCACGGCTTCCAGCACCTGCGGCAGGATCAGGCGGTTCTTGACCTCTTCCAGTTCGGGCTGCTCGTTGCGCGGGCTGAAACGGTCGCCCAGGCCCTTCCAGTAGCCTTGGCGCTTGCCCTTTTCGTCATAGTCGAAAAAGCCCGCGTTGGCCTTGCGCCCCAGCCGGCCCTGCTCGACCATCCAGAACACCACCTCGTCCACATCGTCGTCCTGATAGGCGTCGCCCATGCCTGCCTTGGTGGCCTTGGCGATCTTGGCGCCCAGGTCCAGCGAGGTTTCGTCCACCAGTTGCAACGGTCCCACCGGGAAGCCTAGCAAACGCGCGGCATTGTCCACCAGCGCCGGCGTCGTGCCCTCGCGCACCAGGCGCATACCCTCGTTGATATAGGGGATGATACAGCGGTTGGCGTAGAAGAAGCGGGCATCGTTCACCACGATGGGCGTCTTGCGGATCTGGCGCACGAAATCCAGCGCGCGGGCCACCGCCCTGTCCCCGGTCGCGCGGCCCCGGATGATCTCGACCAGTGCCATCTTCTCGACTGGCGAGAAGAAATGGATGCCGATGAAATCTCCGTCCCGTCCCGTCGCCCCGGCAAGATCCGTGACTGGCAGGGTCGAGGTGTTTGTGGCGATGATGCAATCGGGGCCGACTGCTGCCGCGACGCGGGCCAGCACCTCGGCCTTGACGGTCGGATCCTCGAACACCGCTTCGATCACAAGGTCGCAGTCCGTCAGGGCCGCGTGATCGGTGGTGGCCTCGATCCGGCCCAGAACCTCGGCCTTGGTCGCCTTGGTCGTCTTCCTGCGGGCGATCCCCTTGTCCAGATAGGCGGCGGCATGGGCGCGCCCCCGGTCCGCCGCGGCCTGATCGGCGTCGATCAGCACGACGCGGATGCCGGCCTGCGCCGCGACCAGCGCGATGCCCGCGCCCATCATCCCCGCCCCGATCACACCCAGCACGCGGACCGCCTGATCCGGCAGGTCGGGCCGCCGCGCACCCTTTTCCAGCGCGGACTTGTTCACGAACAGGCTGCGGATCATGGCGGAGGAGGACGGGTTCATCAGGACAAAGGTGAACCATCGCGCCTCGATCTTCAGCGCCGTGTCGAAAGGCACGAGCGCGCCTTCGTAGATCGCCGAGAGCATCGCCTGTGCCGCCGGAAATGCGCCCATCGTTCGCGCGTTCACCATGGCCGAGGCGCCCACGAACGTGGGAAAGCCCGCCGGATGGTACGGCGCACCGCCCGGAAACCTGTAGTCCTTCCGGTCCCAGGGTTTCACCAGATCCTCGTCCCCTGCCGCCAGCACCCAGGCCTTCGCGCGCTCCAGCAGCTCTCCTGCCGGCACCACCTCGTCGATCAGCCCGGCGGATGCGGCCTTGGCCGGCTCCAACGTCTTGCCTTCCAGCAGGAACTGCGAGGCCCCCATCAGCCCCAGCTTGCGCACAAGCCGCGTCGTGCCGCCGCCGCCGGGGAAGATGCCCACAAGGATTTCCGGCAGGCCGATCCGGGCCGAGGGCACGTCCGCCGCGATGATCCGGTGACAGGCCAGCGGGATCTCGAGCCCGATCCCCAGCGCCGTGCCGGGCAGGGCGGCCACGATCGGCTTGCCCCCTTTCAGCGTCCTGGGGTCCATCCCCGCCCGCTCGAACCGGCGCATCATGGCATGGCCGTTCATGGTGAAATCGAAGATGCCTTGCGCGGGGTCATCGCTTTCACCGCTCAGACCCTGCAACACGTTCAGGTCCATGCCCCCGGCGAATGTGTCCTTGGCCGAGGTCAGGATGATGCCCCGCACCGCCGGATCCGCCAGCGCGCGGTCCATCAGGCCGGACAGCTCGGCGATGCCGTCGCGGCTCAGCACGTTCATGGACCTGCCCGGCACGTCCCAGATGACGGTTGCCACACCATCGGCGTCGATGTTCAGGGTGAAATCGCCCATCCGTCAGCCCCCTTCAGACCCGCTCGATCACGGTCGCAACACCCATGCCCGAGGCGATGCAGAGCGTGACCAGCCCCAGTTCCGCGTCCTGCCGCTCCATCTCGTCCAGAAGCGTGCCCAGCAGGATCGCCCCCGTGGCCCCCAGCGGATGGCCCATGGCGATGGAACCGCCATTGACATTGACCCGGTCGGGATCGGCATCGAAGGCCTGCAGGAAGCGCAGGACGACGCTGGCAAAGGCCTCGTTCACCTCGAACAGGTCGATGTCGCGGATCTTCAGCTTCGCCGCCTTCAGGATCCTTTCGGTGACGGGCACGGGGCCGGTCAGCATCATCGTCGGATCGGTCCCGATCCGCGCCGTGGCCCGGATCCGCGCCCGCGGCCGAAGGCCCCGCGCCTTGCCCCATGCCCGAGACCCCAGCAAGACACCCGCAGCACCATCGACAATCCCGCTGGAATTGCCGGCATGGTGGATATGTTCGATCCGCTCCAGATGCGGATAGCGCATGAGCGCTACCTTGTCGAAACCGGGCATGACCTCGCCCATCGCCCTGAAGGCGGGTTCCAGCGCGCCCAGCGCCTGCAGGCTGGTGTCGGGGCGCATGTGTTCGTCCCGCTCGAGGATGGTCAGGCCGTTCCTGTCGGTCACCGGCACGATGGAGCGGGCAAAGCGCCCCTCGTCCCAGGCGCGCTTCGCGCGGGCCTGCGATGTGACGGCCAGCGCATCGGCCTGATCCCGGGTGAAGCCGTATTCGGTGGCGATCAGATCGGCGCTGATGCCTTGCGGCACGAAACAGGTCTCCATCGCCAGCGAAGGGTCCACGGCGATGGCGGCCCCATCGCTGCCCATCGGAACGCGGCTCATCATCTCGACCCCGCCGGCGATATAGGCCGCGCCCGCGCCGGCCCGGATCTGGTTGGCGGCAAGGTTCACCGCTTCAAGGCCGGAGGCGCAGAAGCGGTTGACCGACAGGCCCGGGACCCGTTGGTCAAGCTCTGACGCCAGAACCGCCGACCGGGCGAGGCAGCCCCCCTGTTCGCCCACCTGGGTGACATTGCCCCAGATCACATCCTCGACCGCATGCCCCTCAAGCCCGCTGCGCGCCTTGAGGTGATCCAGGACCATCGTCGACAGGCGCAGTGCCGTCACCTCATGCAGCGCGCCGTCCTTGCGGCCCCGTCCTCGCGGGGTGCGGATCGCGTCATAGATAAAGGCCTCGGGCATGGCTCCTCCTTCAGGCGCGGTCGGACGGATTGCCGGGCATCAGGTCATAGGGATGCGCCCAGCCGGGCAGGGCGGCGATCCGTCCCAACCAGTCCGCGACATGGGGAAATTCCGCCCGCTCGAAGCCCAGATCCTCGGGGTAGAACAGGTATCCGCAGCAGGCCAGATCGGCGATGCTGGGCCCGGACGTGGCCAGCCAGTCGCGCCCCTGAAGCCGGGCCTCCAGCACGGCCAGCGCCGACAGGAGCCGCCCCTGCAGGAAGTCGAGAACGTCTTGCTTGCGCTTGTCTTCGGGCAGGAAGTTCTTCTGGAACCGGTAGGCCCCCACCTGGGACGAGACCTTGTGATTGTCGAACAGGATCCAGCGCCAGACCTCGCGCCGTTCGGCCTCATTCGTCCAGCCCAGCTGGCCGGTCTTGCCGACAAGGTAATCCTGAATGACGCCTGACTGGGTCAGGACCAGATCCCCGTCCTCAAGCACCGGCGCCTCGCCCATGACATTGAGGGCCCGGTAATCCGCGCCCCGCGTGACGCCGTCGAAGAAGTCGACCTTGACCGCCTCCCACGGGGTGCCGGTCAGCGCGAGCGCCAGGGCCACCTTGTAGGAATGCCCGCTTTCGCCGAAGCAATGCAGCCGGATCGTCATGGCGCTGCCCGCCCGGCCCCGGCCCTTTCGGGCCCAAAGTCATCTTGAGTATTTGAACCAAAGCGAAACAGCATCAGCCTGTCCTTCATTCTTCCTTAATCTCGATCCGGGAGGCTCGCGTCACGGTACAGGCTGGAGAGCTGATGACCGTCCGAAGCGAAGCTCCGGGCCGTCGTAAAGCGCCCCACTGCAGGGGGAACACTCGGCGGTCCGGGGTGGACCCGATTGCCCTTTCGCTTTGGTCGAAATACTCCCGCCGGAGGCGTCCCGCAGCAGGGGCCGGGAACTGCCTCATCTCTTGCGCGCCTCGAGTTCGGAATTGAACAGCCGCAGCCTGTGGGTGAACGTGTCCTCGTCGATCACGCTGTCGAAATTCTCGAACAGGAATGATAGCGCCTCGCCCTCGTCCAGCCCCGCCTCGGCGGCAAAGCGCTTCAACCGCCGGTAGCCATCCTCCGACATGGCCACCGGAAACCGCCGTGTCAGCCGCAACCGTTTGGGCATCCTGTCCTCTCCTTGCCGCGCGACGGCGCGCCTTTGCCGCCGCAGGGACGACCGGTCCCGCATGGTCGACGAACCCCGGCGGCAGCGCCCGTCCAGCGACAGGGTGGGTGAAACCTGTCGTCCCGTCCACCCCCATCCTTGCCGCCCTCAGAACGCCTCCGCCTGAAGCGCCATCACCGGCCCGGCCCCGGTCAGGATCCGTGCCAGATGCAGCCCCGTCGCCGGCAATTGCCGCGCCATGTAGAACCGCCCCGTCGCCAGCTTGGTGCGCAGAAACGCGCTCTCCCCGCCCTGCGCCGCCCGTGCCATCCGCGCCCAGAGATAGCCCAGGCACAGATGCCCCGTCAGATGCAGGAAATCCGTCGCGCCCGCCAGCGCCGCACGCGGCTCCTTCGTTCCATCGGTCATGAAGAACCCCAGAGCCGTCTCGAAATCCGCCACCGCCTTGCCCAGCGGTCCAAGGAACCGCTGCTCCATGTCGGGATCGCCCGCCGCCGATGCCATGAAGCCCTTCACCTCGGCCAGAAGTCCGCGCACATGGGCGCCGCCATCCAGCGCCAGCTTGCGCCCCACAAGGTCCAGCGCCTGCACCCCGTTCGCCCCCTCATAGATCATGGCGATTCGCGCATCGCGCACGAATTGCGACATGCCCGCATCCTCGACATAGCCATGCCCGCCCAGCACCTGCTGCGCGGCCACCGTCGCCTCGAAGCCCTTGTCGGTCAGGAATCCCTTGATCACGGGCGTCAGCAACGACACCAGACCATGCGCCTGCGCATCCTCCATCCGCTGCGCCCGGTCGATCAGCATCGCACCCCAGAGCGTGAAGGCCCGCGCGCCTTCGATGAAGCTGCGCTGCTCCATCAGGCTGCGGCGGATGTCGGGATGCACGATGATCGGATCGGCGGGCAACTCCGGCGCCTCCGGCCCGTCCACGGCACGCCCCTGCAGCCGCGTCCGCGCCCAGTCGGCGGCCTGCTGATAGGCGGCCTCGGCTACGGCATAGCCCTGCAGGCCCACGCCCAGCCGCGCCTCGTTCATCATGGTGAACATCGCCCGCATGCCCTTGTGCGCCTCGCCCAGCAGAAAGCCGGTCGCGCCATCGTAGACCATCTCGCAGGTGGCACTGCCATGCAGGCCCATCTTTCGCTCGATCCGGCCGACGCGCAATGCATTGGCGGCCCCCGGCGCCCCGTCCGGGCCGACAAGATACCTGGGCACGATGAACAGGGACACGCCCTTGATCCCTTCGGGCGCGCCCGGGATGCGGGCCAGCACCAGATGGATCACGTTTTCGGCCATGTCGTGATCGCCGGCCGAGATGAAGATCTTGGTCCCGGTGATCCGGTAGCTGCCATCGGGTTGCGGTTCCGCCCGGCTGCGCAACAGGCCCAGGTCGGTGCCGCACTGCGGCTCGGTCAGGTTCATCGTGCCGGTCCAGTCGCAGCGCGCCAGCTTCGGCAAATATGTGCGCCTCTGCGCCTCGGTGCCGTGGCGGCGGATCGCGGAATAGGCCCCGTGGGTCAGCCCGTGATAGGTCTGCAACGCCATGTTGGCCGAGACGAAACATTCCTGCACCACCGTATGCAGCAGATAGGGCAGGCCCTGCCCGCCGTCCTGCGGATCGCAGTCGATCGCGGTCCAGCCATCAAGGCGTATCCGGTCAAAGGCCTCGCGAAAACCCGCCGGGGTGCGCACCACCCCGTTCTCGAACCGGCAGCCCTCGGTATCCCCCACCACGTTCAACGGGGCCAGCACGTTGCTGGCCAGCCGCCCAGCCTCGACAAGTGCGCCATGCGATACCTCGCGGTCGATCTCGGCGTAGCCGGGGATGTCCGCCTCGCTGATCCGCAGCAGGTCATGCAGGACGAATTGCAGGTCGTCGATCGGTGCCGTGTATCCCGTCATCTCTTCCACCCTCGTCCTGCCGGTGCCGCGGCATCCGGTCTGCCGTCGCACGAAGCCGGGCGCCGTGTCCCTGTCCGACATCCACCGCCTGCGCCGGCGCCGTCCGATCCGGCCTCTCCCTCCGAGATGGGCAGCCCCGTGTCGCGGTCGCAAGGCCAGACGACACGCCCGCCCGAACGACGCCACGTCACGCCGGGATGACGCGGGGTCCACCCCGCCGCAGTCCGGCAAAGGCCCGGGCCAGCACGCGCAGGACCTGCCGGGGTCAGGCGCCTCTGCCTGCCTCCCATGTCCGGGACCCCGGGCGCATTTCCCTGGCTCGCGCTTCCGGTCTTTACCTCAGCTGTGCTGCTGTCTCGTCCCGCAGTGCCTTCAATTCGGCCATCGTTTCCTCAAGCGCCTGCTTCTGGGCGGCCAGTTCACCGAGCTGCCGGTCGGCCAGCTCGACCCACTTGCGCATCTGCGCCTCGGTCCCCTCGCTTTCGTAGATCAACAGCCATTGCCGGATCTCCTCGAGCGAGAAGCCGAACCGCCGCCCGCGCAGGATCAGCGTCATGCGGGCCACCTCGCGCGGGCCATAGACGCGGCTGCGCCCCTCGCGCTCCGGCGCAAGCAATTCGATGTATTCGTAGTAGCGCAGGGTCCGGGGCGTCACATCGAACCGGGCGCACATCTCCTTGAATGTCAAAGGCGGGCTGGACATCCGGACCTCCTGGCACAAACCTAGGTTGCGCGACCCGACACGACAACAGTCACAGCACAACTGCCGATCAGCCCTTGCACCCGGTCACCGGATCGCCAAGAGCTTTGGCCAAGAGCACCCGGACGCATGGCCCATGACCGAAGACGCCCCCCAAGGCCCCGATCCGCGCCTGCAGATCGCGCGCCAGTTCATCGAGGCGATCCCGCATGCCCGCGCGCTGGGGCTGCGGCTGACCGACCTTGGCGCCGGACGGGCCGAGATCGCGATGCCCTGGGACGGGCGTCTTGTCGGTGATCCCGATACGGGGGTCATTCATGGCGGGGCGGTCTCGGCCCTGATGGATACCTGCGGCGGGGCGGCGGTGATGGCCCATCCGGGCGCCGGGGCCTCGACTGCGACGCTTGGCTTTCGGATCGACTACATGCGCCCCGCAACCCCCGGCCAGGCGATCCGGGCGCAGGCCGAATGCTATCACATGACGCGTTTCGTGGCCTTTGTCCGGGCCGTCGCGCTGGATGACGATCCCGACCGGCCGGTCGCCACCGCCACCGGCAGTTTCGCCGTCGAACGCCCCGAGGGCACGTGATGCGGCGGCCCGAACCTGTCCGGATCATCAAGTCGCGTCGCGACGGCGCGCTGGACCGGATCGTCGCGGCGGTGCCCTATATCGGGTTTCTGGGGATGCGCTTCGACCGGCGCGGGGATGAACTCACCGCGATCCTGCCCTTTGACGAGCGGTTGATCGGCAACCCGATGCTGCCCGCCCTGCACGGCGGGGCGACGGCCGCCTTCCTTGAGGTGGCAGCCATCGTCGAACTGGCATGGGCGCTCATGTGGGACGAGATGGAGCGGCCCGGCGCCGACCCGAGCCCGCCGATCCGCCTGCCCAAAACCATCGACCTGTCGGTCGATTACCTGCGCTCGGGCCTGCCGCGCGATGCCTATGCACGGGCGCGGGTCAACCGATCGGGGCGGCGGTTCGCAAGCGTTCATGTCGAGGGCTGGCAGGACAACCGCCAGCGCCTGTTCGCGCAGGCGACAGGTCATTTCCTGATGCCGGAGCGCGCCGCCGGCGATGACTGAGACCCCGGCAACCGAGGCGCTGACCCACCGGCGGGTGCTGGCCATCGCGCTGCCCATCGTGCTGTCGAATGCGACGGTGCCGATCCTGGGTGCGGTCGATACCGGCGTGATCGGCCAGTTGGGCGATCCGGCGGCGATCGGCGGTGTTGCGATCGGGGCGGTGATCCTGTCGGCCTTCTACTGGATCTTTGGCTTTCTGCGGATGGGGACCACGGGCCTTGCCGCGCAGGCCCATGGCGCTAGCGAGCATGCCGAGGTCGCGGCCCTGCTGTCGCGCGCGCTTCTGATCGGGGGCGGTGCGGGGCTGCTGCTGATCGCCGCCCAGGGGCCGCTTTTCGCACTGGGTCACCGCATCTCGCCCGCAAGCGATGCGGTCGAGGGATTTGCCCGCGACTACATGGCCATCCGTATCTGGTCCGCGCCGGCGGCCATCGCGCTTTACGGGATCACCGGCTGGCTGATCGCGCTTGAACGGACGCGGGCGGTGCTCTGGCTTCAGCTCTGGATGAACGGGCTGAACGTGGTGCTGGATCTGGTCTTCGTCCTTGGACTGGGATGGGGCGTATCGGGCGTGGCCTGGGCAAGCTTCATCGCGGAATGGTCGGGGCTGGCGCTGGGGCTTTGGTTCTGCCGGGGCGTGTTCCGGGGGCCGGAGTGGCGGAGCATCGCCCTGGTCCTTGACCGGGGGCGGCTTCGGGTCATGGCTTCGGTCAATGGCGATATCCTGATCCGCTCGGTCCTGTTGCAGGCGATCATGATCAGTTTCCTCTTCTGGAGCGCGGGCCTGGGCGATGTGGAACTGGCCGCCAACCAGATCCTGATGCAGTTCCTGTCGATCACGGCTTTCGCGCTGGATGGTTTCGCCTTCGCGGCCGAGGCGCTGGTGGGCCAGGCGATGGGCGCGCGCGCGCGGGCGGGCTTGCGTCGGGCGGCGGTCCTGGCTTCGGTCTGGGGCGGGCTGGTGTCGCTGGCGATGTCGGTGGCATTCCTGCTGGCGGGAGGGGCGATCATCGACGTGATGACCACTGCGCCCGAGGTGCGGGCGGTGGCGCGGGATTTCCTGCCGTGGATGGTGGCGGCGCCGGTGATGGGGGTGGCGGCCTGGATGCTGGACGGGATCTTCATCGGCGCGACCCGCACGCGCGACATGCGCGACATGATGGCGGTTTCCGCGGCGATCTATCTGGCGGCGGCTCTGGTGTTGAGAGAGGCCTTCGGCGCGCATGGCCTGTGGCTTGCGCTGCATGTCAGTTTCATTGCCCGAGCGCTCACGCTTGGCCTGAAGTATCCGGCGCTGGAGCGGGCCGCCGCG
>JAFIEN010000154.1 GCA_020832515.1 Rubellimicrobium sp.
CCGCCTTCGGGGGGGGGACATGGTATCCGTGGCTTGGGGCCCGCTCAGCCCCGGCCGCCATTGGCGATCAGCGCCATAAGACGGTCCTTGTCGAATTCCGTCTCAAGACGGGCGGCCTCGGCGGCGGCGATCTCGTCTGGGGTGCCGTCGACCTCGTAGGGTGGCGCTTTGCGCCATTCGGCCAGATAGTCGTCGGTTCCGGCAGCCCCCGTCTTCATCGCGGCGCGGTCGATGGCCTGTTCGAAGCGGTCGGACTGCTGGATCTTGGTGCCCTTGCGACCCTTGCCCACGATCACCTGGGCCGGGATGTCGCGCCAATAGACGATGGTCACTTCGTGCATCTGATTCCCCGCATCACCTGTGCCGCTTCTACGCCCGCAGCCATGGCGCGCAGAGGCGATTTTCGACATCGCAGGGGCAGCAAGCGACGGGTCCTGTCGCTTGCACACCCTCGGCGGCGGCCGGCATGCGCAGAGATTTCACTCTGTGGCCCGAAGTCCACGCTTGCGCAAGAACTCGCCGATGCCTACCTTGGTCGTAACTTGACATTGGAGGGCGTGTAGATGGCGCCCAGGCGACCCGAACGCGCGGGCGCTTTCCCGAAGGCGGTCGAAAGCCCCGCGCCGAACCTGCCCGATCCGGCAACGCTATATGCGGCGCTTGATCTTGGTACGAACTCTTGCAGGATGCTGATTGCCCAGCCAAAGGGCAGTCAGTTCCATGTGATCGACAGCTTCTCGAAGACCGTGCAACTGGGACACGGCCTGGAAAGTTCGGGCCGGCTGTCGCGATCCTCGATGCAGCGGACGCTTGCCGCGATCCGCATCTGCCAGCAGAAGCTTGTCCGCCACAAGGTCACGCGGATGCGGCTGGTTGCGACGGAAGCCTGCAGACGGGCGAAGAACGGCATGGCGTTCCTTGCACAGGTCCGGCGCGAGACGGGGCTGACGCTGGACATCATCCAGCCCGAGGAAGAGGCACGGCTGGCCGTGATCTCCTGTGCGCCGCTGGTCTCGACCCGGACCGAGCAGCTTCTGGTCGTCGATATCGGTGGTGGCTCGACCGAGCTTGTATGGATCGATCTGTCGAATGTGCCGCCGCGCGAACGGCCGCGCGCGATCATGCGGCTGCATGCGGGTTTCCGGCAGGATGCCGGTCCATTTGCAGCCGCCAGGGTGGTGGACTGGATCTCGGTTCCGCTCGGGGTGGCCACGCTGCGCGACCAGTTCGTCGATGTCGAGGACGATGCCGCCCGCTTTGCGCTGATGAGTTGGTTTTTCGAAGAGAACCTCTCGGCCTTCGCCCCCTCGGCCGCCGCACAGCGGCGCGAGGGTTTCCAGATCGTCGGCACTTCGGGCACGGTGACGACGGTGGCGGCCAGTCATCTCGGGCTCAAGCGCTATGACCGGACCAAGGTGGACGGGTTGCGCATGACATCGGACCAGATCGATGCGGTGATCCGCGACTATCTTGCCCTTGGCCCCGAAGGACGCCGCAACGATCCCCGGATCGGGCGCGACCGGCAGGCGCTGATCATGTCGGGCGCGGCGATCCTGCAGGCGCTGATGCGGCTCTGGCCCACCGACCGGCTTTCGGTCGCCGACCGGGGCCTGCGCGAAGGCCTGCTTTACGCGCAGATGAGCGCGGACGGCGTTCTCGAGGATGTGCCCTATTGATGGACACGGGCGAACCGGCCTAGACCGGGCACCGACCCCGGCCCGACGGAAGGACCTGCACATGATCGCCGAGACCGCCCCACTGTCGCTTGTGGCAGATGTCGGGGGCACGAATACACGCGTGGCCCTGGCCGAGGGGCGCAGGCTGAAGCAGGGATCGATCCGGCGCTATGCCAATGGCGATCATCCGGGCCTTGAGAATGTGTTGCGGCGCTATCTTGCGGAAGAGGACGCGCCGCAGGTGCAGGCGGCCTGCGTCGCCGTCGCGGGCCCGGTGCAGGGCGGACGGGCGCGGCTGACCAATCTTGACTGGGAAATGGACCTTGGGGGGATCGCCCGGGCGACCGGGGCCGAAGTGACGGATCTGCTCAACGATCTGCAGGCCCAGGGCCATGCGCTCGGCCACCTCGAGGCGGCCAGTATCCGCACCCTGCTGCCCTTCCCCGACCATCCGCGCGACGCGACGCGACTGGTGATCGGTGTGGGCACCGGGTTCAACATCGCGCCGGTCTTCATCACCGGACGGCACCGGCTTGTCCCGCCGGCCGAGGCTGGCCATGTGAATCTGCCGATCCGGACCGAGGATGACGCGCGACTTGCCGCGTATGTGACGGCGAAGCTGGGGTTTGCCTCGGTCGAAGAGGTGCTGTCGGGCCGCGGGTTCGAGCAGGTCCATGCCTGGGCCAGGTCCGAAGCCGTCTCCGGGGCCGTCTCCGGGGCGGGGGCCAGGGGCGTCACCGCAACGACGGGCGAAATCCTCGAGGCCTTTCGCACGGGCACCGATCCGGTCGCGCGGCGGACGGTCGAGGTCTTTGCCCGCATGCTGGGGTCGGTGGCGGGCAATCTTGCGCTGACCACCCTGCCCTTCGGCGGGATCTACCTGATCGGCGGGGTCGCGCGGGGGGTGGCGCCGCATCTGCTGGACTGCGGCTTTGCCGAGGCCTTTCGCGACAAGGGGCGCTTTTCGGACTTCATGCAAGGCTTCGGTTTGGGCGTGATCGAGGATGACTTCGCAGCCCTTGTCGGCTGCGCGGCACATCTGGTCGGGCTGATGGACTGAGCCGTCCCTGACGAATGGCCTCACGGCCGGCCCATGGGCCGGTCGCCGGGCTTGTCAGTGCAGCTGGGCCTGCACCGTCTTTGTCAGTTCAGTCAGCGAGAATGGTTTCGGCAGGAAGACCGAATTCGGGATCTGGGCCTTCTGTTCGCTGAACGCGTCCTCGGCATAGCCCGACACGAAGACGACCTTGGTCTGCGGGCGGTCCCTCAG
Organism: Rubellimicrobium sp.; assembly: GCA_020832515.1. Taxonomy (GTDB): domain Bacteria; phylum Pseudomonadota; class Alphaproteobacteria; order Rhodobacterales; family Rhodobacteraceae; genus JAFIEN01. Next base: position 2,947 of record JAFIEN010000154.1, read on the forward strand.
CGCCTCGCGGACCCAGGTGGGTCCGTCCATCCCCGGCATGATGACATCGGTGACAAAGAGATCGACCGAAAGCTCGGGATCGGACAGCATGCCGAGCGCCGCCTCCGCACAATCCGCCTCGAGCACGGAATAGCCGCGCAACCGCAGGGCGCGGCTTGCGAAGGCGCGAACCGGAGCTTCGTCCTCGACCAGAAGGACAACGCCTTCGCCCCGGCGCGCGTGGTTGATAGGCTCGGGCGGCGGCGGCGCAGGGGCTTCGGCCTCGGGCCGGTCGAAGCCGGGGAAATAGAGCGTGAAGACCGTGCCGCGCCCCGCTTCGCTGTCAAGGAAGATGAACCCGCCCGTCTGCTTCACGATGCCATAGGCCGTCGAAAGGCCAAGGCCCGTCCCTTCGCCGGGGCGCTTGGTGGTGTAGAAGGGCTCAAACACCTTCGAGCGTTTTTCGGGCGGGATGCCGATGCCCGAATCGATCACCCGTACAATGACATAGCGGCCGGGTGGCAGCGTCGCCCGGTCGCGCTCGAGCGCCTCGCGCAGGATGATGTTCTCGGTCTCGATGCGGATCTCGCCGCCTTCGGGCATGGCATCGCGGGCATTGACGACAAGATTCATCAGAACCTGCTCAAGCTGGCGCTTGTCGGCCCGGATCGGCAGGAGGTCCGGATCGTGGTTGAGCGTGAGCGACACCCGTTCACCCACCAGCCGGTTCAGAAGATGAGTGAGATCGGACAGGGTGTCGCGCAGATCAAGGATCTCGGGCATCAGGTTCTGCTTGCGCGAGAAAGCCAGAAGCTGGCCCACCAGACTGGCTGCCCGATTGGCGTTCTGGTGGATCTGGATCAGATCGCCGTAATCCTGATCGCCCGCGTCGTGACGCAGCAGAAGCAGATCGCAATGGCCCGAAATTGCGGTCAGAAGATTGTTGAAATCATGCGCCACGCCACCAGCCAGTTGCCCGATGGCCTGCATCTTCTGGCTTTGGACGAATTGCGCCTCGAGCGACTTGAGTTCCGTCACATCGTTCAGGACCGCGATCAGATGCCGATCGGCCGCCCCGCCCGCCAGATTGAGCGAGACGCGCAGGAAGGTGTCCTGATGCGCCCCCGTGCCGCGCAGGAATTGCGGACCCGGTGCCGCACGGCCCTCGGCCACGTCGTGCAGCCAGTCGATCATCGGGCGACCAAGACCTTCGAGCAGGTCGGAGAGCCGCGTCTGTGGCCCGATCGGCATGGGCAGGAGGGCGCGCGCTTCGCGGTTGGAATCGAGGATCTCGCCCGTTATCGCGATCTTGAGAAGCGGCACCGGAAGATCCTCGACCGCTTCCCAGCCGACAGCGGCGGCCGAGGCCGCGGTGGCGGCATCGGCCGGCAGGAGGTAGATCTCGCGGCGGCCCGCAGCACTGGTGACCTGCGCGATGAGACAATCGACCGGGCCGTCCACCCCGTCTAGTCGATGCACCCGGCCCGCCATCAGCGGAAGGTCGTGAAAGACCCGGTCAAGACTGCGCGCCCGCCCGCCCGTCAGCCTGCGAAACGCCTCGTTCATGTAGAGAATGGTGCCGGATGGCCCGGCGGTCAGCATCGGCAGGCTGAAGGTATCGGCGCTGCGGCCGGATCCGGCCCGGTCGCCGTAATCGGAAAGGCGCCAAAGCAGATGCGCCTCATCCATCGGATGGACGATCAGCCTTAGCCGCCCACGGCGCGAGACGATGTCTTCGGATGCAACACCCGTCTGCCGGGCGGTCGTCTGCAGGCGAAAGACCAGGGCCACGGGATCGGTCACCAGATCGGCAAGCATCGCAAGGATGGTGGCATCCGGCACCTGCGCCAGCCGGTCGCGGGCGGCGGGATTGGCCGACACGATCCGGCCGTCGGCATCGCAGAGCAGGCTGACGGTCTGATCGAGCGCGACGAAACACATGATTGCGTCGCGCAACCTGCGGCGCCGGCGCGCATGCATGAGGTTCCCCGCCGCGCGGATCGCGGCAGCGGCACAAAGAATTGCCGCAGTCAGCAGCAGGATGGCCTGCACCAACGGATCGGGCACCATGATCGCGCCTGCGAGCATGGAGGCTGCGATCAGCAGCACCGAGATGGCCAGAGGCCAGCTCCGGTCCCCCGCCAAGCCGACGGCGCCAGTCTGAAGCTCCGCCTGAGACACTGAATGTCCTTCTCCTGACCGACGGTCGCATCTCATTCGAAAAAGCCTAAGGATTGGTGAACAGCGCTTTCACCTTAGCGGAAATCGGTCCCTGCACAACTTTCGGATGTATCCGGCGCAGGCAATTCGCGCCGGAACCGTGTCCCCGAACTGCCCGCCCGGACAGGCGGTGCAAGCTGTGGTCTGGCCGCGTGCCCCGGCCTCGGGCGGCGGTCGCGCCCCCGGCAGGGCCGCAGGACCTTGGCCCACCCGACGCTGCCGGGTCACATCGGGTTATCCGACGCGGTAGTTGGGGCTTTCCCGGGTGATCTGGACATCATGCACATGGCTCTCCTTGAGCCCGGCACTCGTGATCTTCACGAAGCGGCAGTTGCGGCGCATCTCCTCGACCGTCGCATTGCCGGTATAGCCCATGGCGGCACGCAAGCCGCCCACCAGCTGATGGATCACAGCATGGGCCGAGCCCTTGTAGGGCACCTGCCCCTCGATCCCCTCGGGCACCAGCTTGTCGCTGGCCGCATCCTTCTGGAAATAGCGGTCGGCCGATCCCCGTGCCATCGCGCCGAGCGAGCCCATGCCGCGGTAGGATTTGAACGACCGGCCCTGATAGAGGATCACCTCGCCGGGGCTTTCGTCGGTGCCCGCGATCATGCTGCCGACCATAGCGCAGCTTGCCCCGGCCGCGATCGCCTTGGCGAAATCGCCCGAAAACTTGATGCCTCCGTCTGCGATCACCGGCACATCGCCCGCCGCGCCCGCGCAATCCATCACGGCCGTCAACTGCGGAACACCGACCCCGGCAACGACCCGCGTGGTGCAGATCGACCCGGGTCCAATGCCCACCTTCACCGCATCTGCGCCCGCGTCGATCAAGGCGCGGGTGCCTTCGCCGGTGGCGACATTGCCCGCGATCACCTGCACCTCGTTCGACAGCCGCTTCAGCCGCTCGACCGCGATGGCCACCCCTTCGGAATGGCCATGCGCGGTGTCGATCACGACGATATCCACCCCGGCCTCGACCAGTGCGGCACTCCGTTCGAACCCCGCATCCCCCACGGTCGAGGCGGCAGCGACGCGCAACCGGCCCAGCCCGTCCTTGCAGGCGATCGGGTTCAGCACGGCCTGTTCGCTGTCCTTCAGCGTCAGCAGCCCGGTCAGCTTGCCCGTTCCGTCCGTCACCAGGAGCTTTTCGATCCGGCGCGCCTTCATCAGGCTGCGCGCCTCATCGAGATCGGCAGGTTCATGCAGCACGGCCAGATTCTCGGATGTCATCATCACGCGTACGGGCGTCGCGTCATCTTCGGCAAAGCGCATGTCGCGATTGGTGACGATGCCCAGCACCCGACCCTGGTCGTCCACCACCGGAAAACCCGTCACCCGGTAACGCTCCATCAGCGTATTGGCATCGGCAAGCGTCTGGTCGGGGCGCAGTGTGATGGGATTGTAGACGATGCCCGAGACGAACCGCTTGACGCGGCGCACCTCGCGGGCCTGTTCCTCGACGCCAAGGTTGCGGTGGATCACGCCGATACCGCCGGCTTGCGCCATGGCGATGGCCATGCGCGCCTCTGTCACCGTGTCCATGGCGCTGGACAGAAGCGGGATGTTCATGCCGATGGCGCGCGTCACCTTCGTGCGTGTGTCCGCCGTCGAGGGCAGCACGCTCGAGGCGGCCGGGACAAGAAGCACATCGTCGAAGGTCAGGGCCTCACGAATTTCCATGCGCACGCTCCTACGCGGGATTGGCCCTTCTGGGCCGGCATCGCTTTGGCGCGTGCGTATCGCACGGGACCGTATGATGCGAAAGGCGAAAGTGACCTCCGGCATGCCGCGAACCGGCATTGCGAAGCGCCACCCTTGCGCTAGAACCCGGCATGGCATCGAGGCACGAGTCAGGCTGATGGAACCTGAACCCGCAGGCGATATCCGGACGATCCTGACCGATGCGGTCGGTGGCGCGGTTCGCGGCGTGGTTTACGTTGTCCGGCCCGTGACCGAACGGTTCCGCCACTTCTCCTGCCTTGCGACCCACAGTTTCGCAGAGCTGGCCTGCAGTATCCTGCCGACGGCCGGCAGCCCCCCATCCGAACGGACCAACGCATGACCGACCTTCCCCTTGTCATCTTCACCCCCTCGGGCAAGCGGGGGCATTTCCCGGTGGGCACCCCCGTCCTGACCGCCGCGCGGCAGCTTGGGGTGGATCTTGATTCGGTCTGTGGCGGTCGGGGGATCTGTTCGAAATGCCAGATCACGCCGTCCTATGGCGAGTTCTCGAAACATGGCGTCAGCGTCGCCCCCGACGCGCTGACCGAATGGAACAGCGTCGAAGAGCGCTATGACCGCATCCGGGGCCTGCCAAAGGGGCGGCGTCTGGGCTGTCAGGCCTGCGTGCAGGGCGATGTGGTGATCGACGTGCCGCCCGAAAGCCAGGTCCACCGGCAGGTCGTCCGCAAGGACGCCGACACGCGCGAGATCGTGATGGACCCGGCGACCGTCCTGCGCTTCGTCACCGTGGCCGAACCCGACATGCACGAACCCTCGGGCGATCTGGAACGTCTGACCGAGGCGCTTCAGGCGCAATGGGGGATCGAGGCGGTGACAGTGCCGCTCAGCGTGTTGTCCCGCCTGCAGCCCGCCCTGCGCAAGGGCGGCTGGGAGGTGACGGTGGCGCTGCACAAGGGGCACCGCGACACTGTGCATCGCATCCTCGACATCTGGCCCGGTTTCCACGAAGGCCGCGTCTACGGCCTTGCCATCGACCTTGGCTCGACCACCATCGCAGCCCATCTGACCGACCTGCGCAACGGCACCGTCAAGGCAAGCGCGGGCGCGATGAACCCCCAGATCCGCTTCGGCGAGGATCTGATGAGCCGCGTCTCATACGCGATGATGAACCCCGGCGGCGACCGCGAGATGACCCTGGTCGTGCGCGAGGCGATCGACGGGCTGGCGCGCGATCTGGCCACCGAGGCCGGGATCGAGGCGCGCGACATCCTCGAGGTCGTCTTCGTCTGCAATCCGGTGATGCACCACCTGCTTCTGGGGATCGACCCGGTGGAGCTTGGGCAGGCCCCCTTCGCGCTGGCGACGTCGAATTCCATATCGCTCGATGCGGCGGAACTCGGGCTTGCGACGCTGAACCCGGCGGCGCGGGCCTTTGTGCTGCCTTGCATCGCGGGCCATGTGGGGGCGGATGCGGCGGCGGTGGCGCTGTCGGAACAGCCGGGGCAGTCGGACGATCTTGTGCTGATCGTCGATGTCGGCACCAATGCCGAGATCCTGCTGGGCAACCGCAGCCGCGTTCTTGCCTGTTCCTCGCCCACGGGGCCGGCCTTCGAGGGGGCCCAGATCAGCGCGGGCCAGCGCGCCGCACCGGGCGCCATCGAGCGGGTGGAGATCGACCCGGTCACCAAGGCCCCCCGCTTTCGCGTCATCGGCTCGGAGATCTGGTCCGACGAGGAGGGGTTCGCCGAGGCGACGCAAGCCTCGGGGATCACCGGCATCTGCGGATCGGGCATCATCGAGGCCGTGGCCGAGCTGCGCATGGCCGGGCTGATGGATGCGCGCGGCCTGATGGGATCTGCCGCGCAGACCGGGACGGAGCGGATGGTGCCGCAGGGACGGACCCATGCCTATCTGCTGCATGAAGGGCCGGACGGGCGGCAGATCCTTGTCACGCAGGGCGACATCCGTGCGATCCAGCTGGCGAAATCGGCGCTCTATGCGGGCGCGCGGTTGCTGATGGACGAGATGGGCGTCGACACGGTCGACCGTGTGACATTGGCCGGGGCCTTTGGCGCGCATATCAGCCCGAAACACGCGATGGTGCTGGGGATGATCCCGGATGCCGCGCTCGACAAGGTGACAAGCGCGGGTAATGCCGCCGGAACCGGCGCGCGGATCGCGCTTTGTTCGGTGGCGGCGCGGGCCGAGATCGAAGAGACAGTCCGCCGCATCACCAAGGTCGAGACAGCGATCGAGCCGCGCTTTCAGGAGCATTTCGTGAATGCAAACGCAGTGCCCCATGCGACGGACCCGTTCCCGCATCTGGGGAGGGTGGTGACTCTGCCCGAGGTGAATTTCAACACCGGCGGTGGGGCCGAGTCGGGGCGGCGGCGACGGGCGCGCTGAACGCGCAGGCGGTGCGGACGCCGCCGGGCGGCAGGAATTTGGCCAAATTCCTGCATGGGGGGCGCTGCCCCCCGTCTCCTGCGGAGACTCCCCCCGGGATATT
>JAFIEN010000155.1 GCA_020832515.1 Rubellimicrobium sp.
CGCCAAAGACCGCGGCATCGCCCCGGAACCAGCGGCTGGTGTCGATCTGTCCGCCCAGCCCCACGGTCGATCGGACGGGTCTTTCATTGAAACGATCGTCGAAGATGCCCAGAGGATTGTCGAACCCGCCAACCCCGGCGAGGCGGCCCCAGCCAAGGCCCACGGTCGCGCGGAAATCGCCGAAGGTCTTGGTCGCGACAAGGTATTCAGCCGCGAACCGCCCCGTCCCCAGAAAGTCGTTCACGCCCACCGCGATGGCCGGGCGAATTTGCGTTTCATTGGCCAGGCGATAGTGCAGGCCGAAGCTGCGGTCGAACAGGAAGTTGACGACGCGGGGGTTGTCCGGATCGTCGCTGAGATTGAAATTGTCGTTCAGCGAGTAGCGGAACCCGGCAGACAGCCGATCGTTCACCTGAAACGTCAGGCTGTAGCGCGTCGTGTTGCGGAAATTCGCGGCGTTCAGGGCAAGCGTGCCCCCTGCCGGAGATGTTGCGACCGGCATGTCGATCATGCCCGGCCCGCCGAACATGTCGTAGCTGAAGGTCCAGTCCTGCGCCAATGCGGGCGCAGCCCCCGTCAGAACGAGGGACCCAAGGAGCAGGCCCGAGACCTGCGAGCAGAGGCGATTCTGGCAGCGCACCCTCATGTCTTACACGATTGTTCGGCCGCCGCGACCAGCCACTTGGCCTGTCATGCCGGCGCGGCACCGATCCGGACCGGCGGGTGTTGCCCCAAGGCGCCACATCGGGCGGGGTGGGGCGGTGAAGCGGCTGCCGTCCACGCGCACCTAGCCCTCCCAACCCGCACCAAGGAAAACCGGGTTGGCCAACGCCTGCATCCCGCCCTGGGCGTCGCGCAATTCGACCATCGCCCAATCCGCCCCCTTCAGCAGCGCCGGGTCTAGCGTCACCTGCCCGGCCGGCCCGACGGTGGCCTCATGGGCGACCCGCACGCCCTCCTCACCACGACGGCCGGTGATCAGGCGCAATCGCCCGGCGGGCGCGGCATCGGACCAGTCAAGTGTCAAGGGCACCGGCCCCGGCGCGCAATCGCCGGGCAGAAGGTCGCGCCCATGCGCCTGCGCCGTCAGCGTGAACCGCGGGCCCGAGGTCAGCACCGCATGGCCACGGCCGAGGGCGGTCAGCAGGCCCGGGACCGACAGGACCGCAACAGAGACAAGCATGTGCCCGGGCAGCGCCTCGGGGCTGCCGCGGCCGTGATCGTCCGAGCCTGCGGTCGCCACCAGCCGGTGGCCTGCGTTCAGCCAGCCGTGGAACAGGTCGAGGCCCAGCGGGTTCTTCGGCCCCGGCCCCCATGTGCCGTTCCAGACCTCGACCAGCCTTGCGGGGCCGGGCAGCATGTCGGACCAGGCCCAGAAGCAGCCGGTGCAGAACGGGTGCCCCGCGCTCATCGGATGGGCGATGACGTAGAGGTCGCCCGCCGCCATGATCGCGGCGGCCCGTTCCGACATCGTCTGCCCGTCGCGAATCCGCCAGTCCCAGAGCGCGCCCGAGCCAAGCGCAAGGGCATGGCCGTGGAAGGTCGTCAGTTCCATCCCCGGCAGGATCAGCAGGTCCTGCCCGGCGGCGGTCTGCGCCTCGCGCAGGGCCGAGGTGGTGTTGTGATCGGTCAGGGCGGCGAAATCGTAGCCCCGCGCCCGCGCATCGGCGACCATCGCGGCGGGCGACCAGAGGCCGTCGGAATGGAATGTGTGCCGGTGCAGATCGCCCCGGACCCAGAGGGGGCCAGTGCGGGGGACGAAGGCGGGTGGTGGTGCCTCGGGGACGGCGTCAGGTGCGGCGACGGCCTCTACGGTGATCTCCCAGTCGATTCCGCCGGGGGGCAAGATGCGATGGGTGTCGATCTCGACCCGCCAGAGGCCGGGTTCGATGGGCCCCGGCAGATAGCCGGGGCTGGCCGAGGTTTCGGACAGAAGGACCGACTGGTCGGCATTGTTGTGCCGCGTTCCGCGGGAACCGTCGGGGCCGATGACCGAAATCGACAACTGGTGCGGGATATCTCCGGCGCCGGGGTGGTGGGGCGCATGTTCGAACGCGATGCGCAAGCCGGCGCAGCCCGGCGGGACACGAAAAGGCACGGGCACATGGCGGGCCATGTCGTCAAGGCCAAGGCGGCCGGTGATGCGGGCGGGCAGGCCGGGCGGGACTGACATCGGTTACCTTCGGGTCTGGGGCGGGTCTGGGGCGGATATGGGCCGGGGCCGGCATGACGTGACTCGCCGTCGTTGGTAGCGGGCGCGGTCGGAGCGGGCAATCGCCGCCTTCAGGCGTGTATTGTCGGGACGGGACGCGGGCTCCGGGTCGGGGCACGTAAGCTTTGCCCACCCCGCAACGCTGTCATGAACCTGTCATTCTGATGGCATAGGGCTGCGCGCATGTTGGACGACCTGACCATCCTGCCGCACCCACCCGGGGTTTTCCGTGTCGCGACAGACGGTTTTGGTTGCAACGCTCCCTGTCCCGGCCCTAGCTTGGCCCGGGATGCCGCATCGGGGAGGGTGCGCCGTCCGGCGGACAATCCCGCATTCAGAAGGAGGATCCATGAAACGCCGTGATCTCATGAAGCTTGGCCTTGCAGGCCTTGCCACCCCCGCCATCGCCCGCATGGCCCATGCCCAGACGGCACGGATCAACATGTTCACAAGTTCGGATGCCAATATCTCGGACTTCTGGACCAATGTCATCGCGCCCGCATTCGAGGCGCAAAACCCCGGCGTTTCTATCAATGTCGTCATCGCCCGTGAAGGCGGTGGCACCAATGTGATCGCAGAGCGCGCGCTGGCCGCCCTTCGCACCGGTGCCGGGCCGCAGATGGACATGATCGAATCGCATGATCCCTTCATCCCGGCCGGCGGCATCGACGAAGGTCTCTGGGTCAACTGGGAGGAAGCTGGCCTTGCCAATTACGGCCGCATCAATCCGCTGGCCATCCAGTCGCCCTTCGGCCTGCCCTATCGCGGCAGCCAGGTCCTTCTGGCCTATGACGCCGACCGCCTGCCCGCCGCGGACGCGCCCCGCACCTGGGACGAGCTTTCGACCTGGATCCGCGAAAACCCCGGCGAATTCATCTACAACCGCCCCGACCGCGGCGGCTCGGGCGGCAATTTCGTGCGCCGCGCGATTCACGAGGCGAACGGCCGCGATCCGTCGGTCTTCACCATCGACAATTTCGACCCCGAAACCTCGCCCGCGATGCTGGATGCGGGGTTCGAGCTGCTGGCCGGGCTTGCGCCGCACATGTTCGAAGGTGGCGCCTATACCTCGGGCAATGCCAATTCGATCCAGCTTCTGGCGCAAGGCGCGGTGACCATGATCCCGGCCTGGTCCGACATGGTGCTTCAGGCGATCAACGAAGGCGTGCTGCCCGAGAATACCGGCCTGATCCAGTTGCAGGACCTTGCGCTTTCCGGCGGCTTCAGCCAGGCGGTCGTGCCGGTCAATGCCGAGAACCTTGAGACGACAATCGCATTGGCCGATTTCCTTCTGACCGACGAGATGCAGAACGCCGTCATCACTGCGATCGGCGGCTTCCCCGGCGTGTCGTGGGAGGTTCTGCCCGCCGAGCTGCGCGAGCGGTTCGCCGATGTCGTGCCCACCTCGATCCCGACTTTCCCGGGCGGGGACTGGGGTGCCGCCATCTCGGACGGCTGGTATCGCACTGTGGCACCGAACCTGCCGCGCGAGTGAGCATCTCGGTCGCACAAGACAGGGGGAGGGGGCAGACCGGCCTCCTCCTCGTTCTGCTGCCGGTGGCTCTGGTCGCGACGCTGATCATCTGGCCCATCGTGCGGGCCGTGATGGACACGCTGATCGTGACCGGACCGGACGGGGCAAGCCTGTCCTTCGCCTCCTACCGCTTCTTCTTCACCGACGCCCACAGCATGGGCAATCTGCGCATCACGATCTGGACGACCGCGGTTTCGGTCTCGATCCTGATGGCGATCGCCATTCCCATCGCGATCTATCTGCGCTTCGTCACGGGCCGCACTGCGGCGGTGGTGCAGGCGCTGGCGATCTTTCCGCTTTTCGTGCCCTCGATCATCCTCGCCTATGCCTTCATCCGGGTACTTGGGCCAAACGGCATGGTGGACCTCATCCTCGGCAGTTTCGGCCTGCCACGCATCCGCTCACCCTATCTCACGCCCTGGGGGCCGGTGATCGGCTTTGTCTGGGACAACCTGCCCCTGTCGGTGGTGATCCTGATGGCGGGCCTGTCGAACGTGACCAACAACGCGGTCGAGGCCGCGCGCGATGTGGGTGCTGGCAAATTCGCCATCCTGTTTCACATCATCCTGCCGCGCATCTGGCTGTCGATCCTTGTCGCCACCTCCTTCGTGGTCCTCGGGCTCTTTTCCGCCTTCACCTTCCCCTACCTGCTGGGCCCTGCGGCGCCCGAGATGATGGGGCCGTTCATGCTGCGCACCTTCGGCGACGTGATGGACCCGGTGCAGGCGCGCACGCAGGCGGTGATCACCTTCCTGATCTGCGCGGTCTTCGGCTGGTTCTACGTCCGCTCCATCGCGAAGAACCGCGCCCGGCGCGAAGCGGCATGAGGACGTCCGAACCCTTCCGCCCCGACTGGATCGGGCTTGCGCTGGTGGTGACCCTGTCCATCGTCATCATCGGGCCGATGCTGGTGGTGGGCCTCTGGGCCTTTGCCGAGCAATGGCGCTATCCTTCGCTCTTGCCGCAGCAATGGGGCCTGCGGTTCTGGCACCAGACGCTTGCCCGTCCGGATGTCTGGACGGCGCTGCGCACATCGCTGCAGCTGTCCTTCGTCGTCACGCTGATCTCCGCCGCGATCTGCCTGCCGGCGGCCTATGCCTTTGCCCGGATGAAGTTCTGGGGGCGGGACATGTTCTTTCTGTCCTTCCTCTCGATCCAGGCCTTCCCGCGCTTCGGCCTGCTGATCACCATTGCCACCATCTTCCTGTCGCTGGGGTTGGTGGGCACCTTCTGGGGCGTGGCGATCATCCAGCTGGTGAATACGCTGATGTTCATGATCTGGATCCCGACCGCCGCCTTCCAGGCCATCGACCGCAAGCTGGAAGAGGCCGCCCGCGATGTGGGCGCAGGGCCGATCCGGGTCTTCTGGTCGGTCACGCTGCCGCAGGCGCTGCCGGCCATCGTCGCGGCCATCATGCTGACCTTCGTCGGCACCTTCTACGAGACGGAAGGGGCCTGGCTGATCGGCGCGCCCCATGTCAGGACAATGCCCATCCTCATGATTTCCTTCATCAACAACCAGCTTGTCATCCAGCTTGGCGCGGTCTTGTCCGTTCTGCTTTGGGTGCCGTCCTTCATCTTCCTGCTGGCGGCACGGCGCTATCTGGGGCCGCAGGGCCTTGGTCGCGGATTGGGGGGCTAGGGCATGGCAACGCTTGAACTGCGCGGGCTGACCAAGGTCTTCGGCGCAACCATGGCGGTCGAGGCCTTCGACCTTGACGTGGGCGACGGAGAGCTTGTCTGCCTTCTCGGCCCCTCCGGCTCGGGCAAATCCACCGTCCTGCGGATGATCGGCGGGTTCGAGACGGCCAGCAGCGGCGCCGTCCTGATCGACGGGCAGGACGTGACCCGGATGCCGCCCGAACGGCGGCCCACCTCGATGATGTTCCAGTCCCATGCGCTCTGGTCGCATATGAACGTGGCGGGCAATATCGGCTTCGGGCTGAAGCTGCGCCGCCTGCCCCGCGCCGAGATCGCCCGCAAGGTCGAGGAGGCGCTGACGCTGGTGGGCCTTGCCGGCATGGGCGAACGGCGCACCGACCAGCTTTCGGGCGGCCAGCAGCAGCGGGTGGCGCTGGCACGCAGCCTTGTGCTGGAACCCAAGATCCTGCTTCTGGACGAACCCTTCGCCAGCCTTGACCAGCACCTGCGCGAACGGCTGCGCGAAGAGGTGCGCGACCTGCAGCAGCGGCTGGGGATCACCATGGTCTTTGTCACCCATGGCCAGGACGAGGCGCTGGCGCTTGCCGACCGGATCGTCGTGATGCGCGACGGCCGCGTGCAGCAGGTGGACCGGCCCGACCGGCTGTACCGTCACCCCGAGACGCCCTTTGTCGCCGGCTTCATCGGGCAAATGAACCTTCTGCAGGTCACCGTCGCGGGCGGGCGGATCGCGCATCCGGCCTTCGACCTTGATGTCACGGCCACAGATGGCCCGGCGCTTCTGGCGGTGCGGCCCGAGGCGCTGGAGCTGATCGCAGGCGAAGGCGCCGGGCGGCTGCACCGGGTGACGGATTTCGGCAGCCATGCCGTGACCGAGATCGACCTGCCGGGCGGCGAACGCATCAAGGCGATGACCCCGGAGGTGCCCGCGGCCCCGCCCGGCACGCCGGTCACGATCAAGCCCCTGCGCGCGCATCTGTACCGCGATGACCGGGTGATCTGGTCAAGCGATGCCATGTCCCGGACCAGCACCAGAGCGCATGCCCATGGCTGAGCCTGTCGCCATCGTCCTTGGTGGCCATCGCTGCCGCCTGAAATGGCATCGCGGGCGGCGGCATGCGGATGACATCGCCTTTTCGCCCGCGCGGATCGAACAGGGGCTTGCCGCAGGGGCGAGCGTGGAGATCGACCTCAACCCGCTGGCCTGCGGCGGCTGGGCCGTGCTGCATGACGCCACGCTTGACCGCGAGACGACCGGCACCGGGCCGGTCGCCGGCCTTGGCGCGGACGAACTGGCCCGGCTGCGGCTTCGGGCCAATGACGGCACGCCCTCCGACCTGCAAGTCGCCACGCTGGCGGACCTGTCGCAGGCACTGGCGGGGCGGATCGGCGCGGGGGGGCTTCTGCAGCTTGATCTCAAGGTCGGGGCCGAAGCGCTGAGCGCGGCCAACATCGCGGGCTTTGCCGCGGCGGTCGGACCGATGGCAGGGCAGATGATCCTGTCGGGCGGCGATGCCGCTGCCGTCCTGCGTCTGGCCAGGCAGTCGGGCGTGGCGGTGGGCTTCGATCCCTGCCACGAGGCCGCCTCGCTCGATCTGATGCGACGGGGGCAGTTCGACAGCTTCGTCGACGACGCGCTGACGGCGATGCCCGAGGCGCAGATCATCTATCTTGAGCGTCATCTGGTCGATTTCGCCGAGGCGCGGGGGGTGAACCTGATCGCCCCGTTCCGCGCAGCCGGGCGCGAGGTGGATGTCTACACCTTTCGCGACGCGGGATCAGGATCGCTGGACGGCATTCGCCGCGCCGCGGCGCTTGGGGCCGATCAGGTCACCACCGACGACCCGGCCGCCGTCGCGGCCGCGCTTGCCGCCTGAAATCACGCGCCGGGGCGGGCAGGATCCTTGCGAAATCCTGCTTCCCCTCACCTCGGCCGCAGCAAGGGACGACTTTGGGCCGGGCCGGGCACCACCCCTTGCCCATGGCCGCTTGCCCTTCCCCCCTGCCCCGGGTTACCTGCCTGACAATCCCTCCGCGGAGCGCCCATGTCCGTCACCCTGCTCAGGAACGCCCGGCTGATCGACCCCGAGGCGGGGACCGTCACCCCGGGCAGCCTGCTTGTCCGCGACGGTCTGATCGCCGATATCAGCCATGACCCCGCCACGGCCCTTCCCGAAGGCGCGCAGGTCATCGACTGCGCGGGCCACTGCCTTGCCCCCGGCATCGTGGATGTGGGGGTCAAGGTCTCGGAACCCGGCGAACGGCACAAGGAAAGCTTCCGCAGCGCCGGGCGCGCGGCTGCGGCAGGCGGCGTGACCACCATCGTCACCCGCCCCGACACGATCCCCGCCATCGACACGCCCGAGACGCTGGAATTCGTCACCCGCCGCGCCCAGGCCGACAGCCTTGTCCATGTCCGCCCCATGGCCGCCCTGACCAAGGGCCGCGAGGGGCGCGAGATGACCGAGATCGGCTTCCTCCTCGATGCGGGCGCGGTGGCCTTTACCGATGCCGACCGCGTGGTCGAGGATACCCGCATCCTGTCGCGCGCGCTGACCTATGCCCGCGGCCTCGGCGCGCTGGTGATCGGCCATGTGCAGGACCCCGGCCTGTCGCGCGGGGCGGCCGTGACCTCGGGCAAGTTCGCCTCGCTCCGCGGCCTTCCGGCAGTCAGCCCGATGGCCGAGCGCATGGCCCTCGACCGCGACATCGCCCTGATCGAGATGACGGGCGCGCGCTACCATGCCGACCAGATCACAACCGCCCGCGCCCTGCCCGCGCTGGCCCGCGCCAAGCGCAACGGGCACGATGTCACCGCAGGCGTCAGCATCCACCACCTGACCCTGAACGAGCTTGACGTCGCCGATTACCGCAGCTTCTTCAAGCTCAAGCCCCCGCTGCGCTCCGAGGACGACCGCATGAGCGTGGTCGCCGCCGTGGCCGAGGGGCTGATCGACATCATCTGTTCCATGCACACGCCCCAGGACGAGGAATCCAAGCGCCTGCCCTATGAAGAGGCCGCCAGCGGTGCAGTGGGCCTCGAAACCCTGCTGCCCGCCGCCTTGCGCCTTGTCCATGCGGGCCATCTCGACCTGCCCCAGCTCTTCCGCGCGCTCTCGCTCAATCCGGCGCGGCGTCTGGGCCTCGATGCGGGCCGCCTCGCGCCGGGCGCGGTGGCCGACCTGGTGCTCTTCGATCCCGATGCACCCTTTGTCCTCGACCGCGCGGTGCTTCAGTCCAAGTCCCGCAACACGCCCTTCGACGGCGCCCGCCTGCAGGGCAAGGTCCTGACCACCTGGGTCGCGGGACGCAACGTGACGGCCGAACTGTGATGCCCCCCCTGACCGATCCCGCAACGACGCTGATCCTGTGGGCGGCGCTTGGCTATCTGGCGGGCTCCGTGCCCTTCGGCGTGCTCATCACCCGCGTCCTGAACCTTGGCGACCTGCGCCGGATCGGCTCGGGCAATATCGGCGCGACCAATGTCCTGCGCACCGGCAACAGGGGCGCCGCCCTTGCCACGCTGGTCCTTGACGGCGGCAAGGGCGCGGTGGGCGGCCTCGGCGCCCGCGCCGTTGCCGGCGAGGGGGCGGTCCAGATCGCGGCGCTTGCGGCCTTTCTTGGCCATTGCTACCCGGTCTGGCTGGGCTTCAGGGGCGGCAAGGGCGTCTCGACCCTGCTTGGCATCCTCCTCGCGCTGGCCTGGCCTCTCGGTCTGGCCGCCTGCGCGACATGGGCGGCCGTTGCCGCGATCTTCCGCTATTCCTCGCTGGCTTCGATGATGGCGGCGGGCCTCTCGCCCGTCTGGGCCCTGCTGCTGGGCCAGGGCGCGGCGGCGGGTCGGTGTGTGGTCAGGGGGCGCCGTGTGCATCGTCGCCCCGGCGCGGACATCGCCCCCCCGCGGGCCGGGCCGGCACC
>JAFIEN010000156.1 GCA_020832515.1 Rubellimicrobium sp.
CCAGCGAAATGGCCTGCAGCCGCCGCGAAGGACCACCCGCCAGCATCGCCTGCGCCGCCGCCATCGCCCGGAACTCCAGCGCGCCGCCCCCGATCGTGCCGCAGGAACCGCCGTCCCAGACCAGCATCGCCGCCCCCGCCTCGCGTGGCGAGGATCCGGCCGCCTTCGCGATCACGATCCGCACCACCACGCCCTGCGCGGCCACGGCGGCGCGAAGCGCGGGCAGGTCGAAGCTCATCCCCGCCCCCGCACGCGCGCCACTGCCGCCAGTACCCGCTCCGGCGTCGCAGGCGCGTCCAGCGCGGGATAGTCCGGCCCACAGGCCGCCACCGCATCCGACAGCGCGAGGAAGGCCGAGATCCCCAGCATCAAGGGCGGCTCGCCCACGGCCTTGGACCGATAGACCGTCGTCACCGGGTTCTCGCCCTCCCAGAGTGCCACGTTGAACACCTCCGGCGTATCCGTCGCCGCCGGGATCTTGTAGGTCGAGGGCGCATGGGTGCGCAGCCGCCCGCGCTCGTCCCAGACCAGCTCCTCCATCGTCAGCCAGCCCGCGCCTTGCACATAGCCCCCCTCGATCTGCCCGATATCCAGCGCGGGGTTCAACGAGGCGCCGCAATCATGCAGGATATCGGCCCGCAGGATCCGGTTCTCGCCGGTCAGCGTGTCGATCACCACCTCGGTCACGGCAGCGCCATAGGCGAAATAATAGAACGGCCGCCCCTGTCCCCGGATCCGGTCCCAGACAATCTCGGGCGTGCGGTAGAACCCGGTGGCCGACAGGCTGACCCGGTTCATGTAGCAGAGCCGCGCCGCCTCGGCGAAGGGCATCACCACCCCCCCCCCCCCCCCCCCTCCCCCCTCGAACACGACCGCCCCCGCATCGCCCTGATGCAGGCCCGCGATGCACTCCGCCATCCGCGCCCGGATCGTGTCACAGGCCGCCTGCACCGCCATCCCGTTCAGATCCGTCCCCGATGAGGCCGCAGTTGCCGAGGTATTGGGCACCTTCCCCGTATCCGTCGCCGTGATCCGCACCGCCTCGGCCCCGACCCCGAAGCGGCTTGCGGCCACCTGCGCGACCTTCCGGAACAGGCCTTGCCCCATCTCCGTCCCGCCATGGTTCAGCGCGATGGACCCGTCCTGATAGACATGCACCAGCGCCCCCGCCTGGTTCAGATGCGTCAGCGTGAACGAGATCCCGAATTGCACCGGCGAAAAGGCGATCCCCCGCTTCAGCACCGGGTTTGCCGCATTCCACGCCCCGATCGCCGCCCGCCGCGCCGCATGATCGCTCGTCTCCAGAAGCCGCGCCGTCAGCCCGCCCAGAATGAAATCCGTCACCTCCATCCCGTAAAAGGTCCGCGCGCCCCGCGCCTCGGGCGAATATTCCCCCCCGAACCGCCGCCCCCGCCCCGGCACCGCCCCCGCGGGCAGCCCGGCCCGAGGCGCCTCTTCCAGCTTCTTTTGTTCAGAAATATCCCGGGGGGAGCCCCGCAGGGGCGGGGGGGGGCGCGCTCGCCCCCCCCCCCCCCCCCCCCCCCCCCCCTCCACCTCGGGAAAGTAATTCGCCCGCCGGATCTCCACCGGATCGCGCCCCAGATGATGGGCCAGATGATCCATCACCCGCTCCATCCCCAGCATCCCCTGCGGCCCACCAAACCCCCGAAAGGCCGTGGCCGAGGCTGTATTCGTCCGCCACCGATGCGAGGTGATCCGCGCCGCCGGCAGAAGGTAACAATTCCCCGCATGCAGCATCGCCCGGTCGCAGACCGCCAGCGACAGATCCATCGACCAACCGCAGCGCGCATGCTGCACCACATCCAGCGCAAGGATCCGCCCCGCCCCGTCATGGCCCAGCACGTAATCGATGCGGAAATCGTGCCGCTTGCCGGTGATGACCATGTCGTCGTCGCGGTCATAGCGCATCTTGCAGGGCCGCCCCGTCGCAGCCGCCGCCACCGCACAGGCCACGGCCAGCGCATTGGCCTGGCTCTCCTTGCCGCCGAAGCCGCCGCCCATCCGCCGCACCTCGACCCGGATCGCCCCCATCGGCAGGCCCAGCGCATCGGCCACCTTGTGCTGCACCTCGCTCGGATGCTGGGTCGAGGACTGGACGACCATTCCCCCGTCCTCCTGCGGCAGGGCAAGGGCCGCCTGACCCTCGAGGTAGAAATGCTCCTGCCCACCGATCCCGATCCGCCCCGTCAGCCGATGCGGCGCCGCGGCCAGCGCCGCCTCGACATCGCCATCGGACCAGATCCGCGGGCCCTCCTCGAACCGGCTGCCCGCGGCGATGGCCTCATCTATGGTCAGGATCGGGGTTTCCGCCTCACACTCGACCTGCCCCAGGGCCGCCGCCCGCCGCGCCGCATGGTGGCTTTCGGCCACGACCAGAAACACCGGCTGGCCGTGGTAATGCACGGCTCCGTCAGACAGAAGGGGCTCGTCATGCGCCACCGGCGCGGTGTCGCAGGGCCCCGGCAGATCGGCAAAGGACAACACGCGATCCACGCCGGGTGCCGCGCGCACCGCGGCAAGATCCATCCTTGTGATCCGCCCCCGCGCCACGGGGGCCAGTCCAAAGGCCAGATGCAGACAGCCCGCAGGCACGGCCAGGTCGTCCACATAGCGCGCCTGCCCGGTCACATGCAGGACGGCCGAATCATGCGGCAGGGGCTTCGAAACACTCATGCCCGCACCTCCCGCGCGTCGGTTGCCGTGCCCTGCATCTCCGCGAAATATCGCCTGAGCAGGTTCCCCGCCACCTCCAGCCGATACCCGGCCGAGGCGCGCATGTCCGACAACGGCGCAAAATCCTTGGCGAAGGCAGGCAGCGCGGCCTCGATCGTGGCCGCGTCCCACGGCTGCCCCAGAAGCGCCGCCTCGACCGCGCGCGCACGCTTCGGCACCCCCGCCATGCCGCCAAAGGCGATCCGGGCCGCTTTCACTTTTCCAACCTCGATCGTCAGATCGAAGGCCCCGCAGACTGCAGAAATGTCCTGATCGAACCTTTTCGAGATCTTCCACACCCGGAACCCCGGCGCATGGCGGGGAAAGCTCACTGCCTCGACAAACTCCCCCGGCTGACGGTCTTGCCTGCCGTAGTCGAGGAAAAACGCCTCCAGCGCCATCTCGCGCCGCACCTCGCCCCGCCGCAGATGCAGCCTTGCCCCCAGCGCGATCAGCGCGGGCGCATTGTCCCCGATGGGCGAGCCATTGGCGATATTGCCCCCGATCGTCGCCGCATTGCGCACCTGGACCGATCCATAGCGCCGGATCAGCGCAGCGTAAGAAGGCAGGGAGCCTTCCACGACCTCCAGCACCGCAGTCATCGTCGCCATCGCGCCCGCACGGATCTCTGCCTCCGTCACCTCGATCCGCGCCAGATCCGCACAGCGGTTGAGGAAGATCGGCTCGGGCAGATCGCGCAAGCCCTTGGTCACCCACAGCCCCACATCGGTGGCCCCCGCGATCAGCGTGGCCTCGGGCCGGGCGGCATAAAGTGCTGCAAGCTCGTCCAGGCTTCGCGGCGCGTAGGGCGGGGATACTTCCCCGCCATCCCTGGCCGGTCGCGGCGCGCGCGCCTCGCCCATCCAGGCCGGCACCTCCACCTCTGCCGCCGCCTCCGCCGCGCGCAGGATCGGCGCATAACCGGTGCAGCGACACAGGTTCCCCTGCAGCTGCACCGCATGATCCCGCGCACCATTGAGATGCGCTACAGCCATCGCCACCACGAAGCCCGGCGTGCAGAAGCCGCACTGGCTGCCGTGATGGTCCACCATCGCCGCCTGCACCGGGTGCAACGCACCTTCCGGCCCGGCGATCCCCTCGACCGTCACGACCTCCTTGCCGGCCAGTTGCGGCATAAACAGGATGCAGGCGTTCAGCGCCCGCGCGCCGCCCGCGTCCCGCACCATCACGGTGCAGGCCCCGCAATCGCCCTCGTTGCAGCCTTCCTTCGTGCCGCACAGCCCGCGATCCTCGCGCAGCCAATCCAGCAGCGTGCGCGTGGGCGGCGTGCTGACCCGCACGCCCTGCCCGTTCAGCCGAAACCCGATCTCCATGAGATAACCTGCCGCCTTACCCGAAGCTCCCAAAGGGCGATGCGCGGTCGATGCGGCGTAGAGCGCGCGGCCCACCCCATAAGAAAGCCCCGACCGCGCAGTTGGCAAGCCCGCTTTCGCCTTCCGCCCCGCCTTGGCCGCGCTTAGGATGAAAACATGAGCAGCACACCCCGATTCATCCATCTCCGCGTCCATTCCGAACATTCGCTTCTGGAAGGCGCGGTGCCGGTCAAGAAGCTTCCCGGTCTTGCCGCCAAGGGGGCCATGCCCGCGGTCGCCCTGACCGATACGAACAACATGTTTGCCGCGCTCGAGTTTTCCGAGGCCGCCGCCAAGGCCGGCATCCAGCCCATCATCGGTTGCCAGCTTTCGCTGGCCTATCAGCCGACCGACCCCGGCAAGCGCCTCGAACCGCCTGCCGCCATCATCCTGCTGGCGCAAAGCGAGGCGGGTTACGGCAACCTGATGAAGCTCAATTCCTGCGCCTATCTCGACAAGGGCGGCGCACTTCCGCAGGTCACGCCGGAAGAGCTTGGCCAGCACGCCGAGGGCCTGATCTGCCTGACCGGCGGCCCTGACGGCCCGCTGGGGCGGCTCTTGCGCGCAGGCCAGGGGCCAAAGGCCGAGGCGCTGCTCTCGCGCCTTGCCGCGACCTTCCCCGACCGGCTTTATGTCGAGCTTCAGCGCCACCCCGGCGAGGACGGCCTGCCCGAGGCCGAGCGCGACAGCGAACAGGGCCATGTCGAACTGGCCTATGCGCTGGGCCTGCCGCTGGTGGCAACAAACGACGTCCATTTCCCCGAAGCGAGCCTTTACGAGGCGCATGACGCGCTTTTGTGCATCGCCGACGGCGCCTATGTCGACCAGCAGGAACCCCGCCGCCGCTTGACGCCGCAGCATTACTTCAAGTCGCAGGCCGAGATGGCCACGCTCTTCGCCGACCTGCCCGAGGCGCTCGAGAATACAGTCGAGATCGCCCGTCGCTGCGCCTTTCGCGTGAAGAAGCGCGATCCCATCCTGCCCCGCTTCGCCGAGGACGAGGTCGAGGAACTGCGCCGTCAGTCGCGCGAGGGGCTGGCCGCGCGGCTGGCCGTCATCCCCCACGCGGCCCCGGTCGAGGACTATGAGAAACGCCTCGAGTTCGAACTGGGCATCATCGAGGGGATGGGCTTTCCCGGCTACTTCCTGATCGTGGCCGATTTCATCAAATGGGCCAAGGATCAGGGCATCCCCGTCGGCCCCGGGCGCGGGTCGGGCGCGGGCAGTCTGGTGGCCTATGCGCTGACCATCACCGACCTTGATCCGCTCCGCTATTCCTTGCTGTTCGAACGGTTCCTGAACCCCGAACGCGTCTCGATGCCGGATTTCGACATCGATTTCTGCATGGACCGCCGCGAAGAGGTGATCCGCTATGTGCAAGAGAAATACGGCCGCGACCGGGTGGGCCAGATCATCACCTTCGGCGCGCTTCTGTCCAAGGCCGCGGTGCGCGATGTGGGGCGCGTGCTGCAGATGCCCTACGGGCAGGTGGACCGTATCTCCAAGATGATCCCGGTCGAAGGGGTGAAACCCGTCAGCATCGAAAAGGCGCTCGCGGATGAGCCCCGCCTGCGCGAGGAGGCGAAGAACGAAGAGGTGGTCCAACGTCTGCTGGACTATGCCCGCCAGATCGAGGGGCTGTTGCGCAATGCCTCGACCCATGCTGCGGGCGTGGTGATCGCGGACAGGCCGCTCGATGAGCTTGTGCCGCTCTATCAGGATCCCCGATCCGACATGCCCGCGACCCAGTTCAACATGAAATGGGTGGAACAGGCGGGGCTGGTGAAGTTCGACTTTCTGGGGCTGAAGACCCTGACCGTGATCCAGAACGCGGTGGAACTGATCCGCAAGTCGGGCCGGACGCTGGCCGATGCGCCCGACGGCACAAGGCTGTACGATCCGCCCGAGGGGTTCGACTACGATATCGGCGCGATCCCGCTCGATGACGCGAAATCCTACGAGCTTTACTCCCGCGCGCGCACCGTGGCCGTGTTCCAGGTGGAATCGACGGGCATGATGGACGCGCTCAAGCGCATGAGGCCCACCTGTATCGAGGATATCGTGGCCCTGGTGGCGCTTTACCGCCCCGGCCCGATGGAGAATATCCCCACCTATTGCGAGGTGAAGAACGGCCTCAGACCGCTCGAAAGCATTCATCCCTCGATCGACCATATCCTGAAGGAAACGCAAGGCATCATCGTCTATCAGGAACAGGTGATGGAGATCGCGCAGGTCATGGCGGGCTACAGCCTTGGCGGCGCCGACCTTCTGCGCCGCGCCATGGGCAAGAAGATCGCCGAGGAGATGGCCAAGGAACGCCCCAAGTTCGTGAAAGGGGCCATTGCCAACGGCGTGGATGAAAAGAAAGCAGGCGAGGTGTTCGACCTGTTGGAAAAATTCGCCAATTACGGCTTCAACAAATCCCACGCCGCCGCCTATGCCGTGGTCAGCTACCAGACGGCCTGGCTCAAGGCCAATCACCCGGTCGAATTCATGGCGGGCGTCATGAACTGCGACATCCACCTGACCGACAAACTGGGCACCTATTTCCAGGAAGCCCGCAAGGGGCTGGGGATCGAGATGGTGCCGCCTTGCGTCAACCGCTCCGAGGCCACGTTCGATGTGGCCGACGGGCGGCTTGTCTATGCGCTGGGCGCGCTCAAGAATGTGGGCGTCGATGCGATGCGCCTGATCACCGAGGGGCGCGCGGGGCGGCCCTTCGTCACGCTGTTCGATCTGGCCCGCCGGGTCGACCTCAAGCGGGTCGGCAAGCGCCCGCTGGAAATGCTGGCCCGCGCGGGGGCCTTCGACATGCTGGACCCGAACCGCAAGCGGGTTCTGGACAGCCTCGATGCTCTGGTCGCCTATTCCGCCGCGATCACCGAGCAGCGCGCCTCGAACCAGGTCAGCCTCTTCGGCGAAGCGGGCGACGACCTGCCCGAGCCGCGCCTTGCCGGGGGCCCCGACTGGCCCGCCGCCGAACGGCTGGCCGAGGAATTCAAGGCGATCGGCTTCTACCTGTCGGGCCATCCGCTGGACGATTACCTTGGCGCACTGCGGCGCAAGGGCGTGATGACGCTGGACGAGGTGACGCTGCGGGTCGAACGGGGGCCGCATCTGGCGAAGATGGCAGGCACCGTCACCGCGCGGCAGGAACGCAAGTCGGCCCGCGGCAACCGCTTCGCCTTCGTGGGCCTGTCCGACCCGACCGGGCAATATGAGGTGACGGTCTTTTCCGACACGCTCGAGGTGGCGCGTCCCTTCCTTGAACCCGGCACGCAGGTGGTGCTGACGGTCGAGGCGACGATGGAGGCAGACCAGCTCAAGCTTCTGTGCCGGGGTGCCCAGCCGATCGACACGGTGACGGACGGCGCGGGCAGCGCGGGGCTGCGGGTCTTCGTCGAACGGGCCGAGGCCGTCCCGTCTGTCGCGGGCCTTCTGGAGGCGGCGCTGCGCGACGGGATCAAGGGGGGGCGGGGGCCGGTCTACCTCTGCCTCATGGACCGGGGTCTGCCGGGCGAGGTCGAGGTCGATTGCGGGGCGGATTATCCCGTGACGCCGCAGATCAAGGCGGCGCTGCGCTCGCTCGACGGGGTGCTCGAGGTCGAGGAAGCCTGACCCCTTTCGGCGGGTTTCCGCGGGCGGCGCGGGGGGCGCGTGGACGGGCGATGATGGTTTGGCTAGGTTCCGCCGCAAGATGGGCCAGGCCGGAGGACATATGCGCTATCTGATCGCGGTCGCGGCCCTGGGCCTCGTTGCCGCCTGTGGCGATCCGCTGGACCAGTTCGCCCGGCTGGGCGAGGTCGAACTTGACGCAGCCGAGGCGTCGCGGATCGCGGCGGGTGCGGGCGAACTGGCCGGTGATGCGCCCGTCCTGCCCGGCCTTCTGGCCGAAGCGCGCGAGAGCGACGCCGTGGATGACGACGCCACGGTCCAGCTGGCTTCGGCGGCGGCACCGGCCACACCCACGCAAGGCGGAGGCTTCTGGTCGCTTTTCGGCCCGCCCGGATCGGACGCCGTGCCCGCCGCGATCGGTCCGCAGTCCGACGGGCCCGACGCGGTGGAAATCGTGCCGGGCCAGAGCCTGCCCTTCGGCGAGATCGCAAGCGTCTGCGGCATCACCGCAGCAGAACGGAACGCGGTGCCCGTCGCGCAGATGGGCAGTTTCACCCTCTATGACAGCGAAGCCACGGGGACCGCCTTCCGCACGCATTACATTGGCGGTTTCCCGGACGGCTGCCTGCGGCAGTTATGGGCGGCACTGGCGCGGTTTGGGGCAGTGGGGCCCCAAGAAATTGTGCGCATACAAGCCCCTAACACCTCGATCGCCTTTACCGATACCGATACCGCCTTTGAAGAGATCAAGGCCCGCGTCTGCGGTGTGCCCGCGGGCCAGCCCTGCGGCGAGCGGATCGGCCAGTTGCAGGCGACGACCTTCTTCGTGACGGTCTACGAGCGCTTCGGCTCCTCGCCCGTCTGGGCCGAGATCCTGATCCACGACGGCGCGGTGGTGGCCAAGGACTTCAAGGGCCGCTGACAGGGCCCGGCCGGGGCGCGGAATTTGCACAAATTCCGCGGCGGAAACTGTGCAGTTTCCGCCCTACCAATGCGGCGGGCGCTGGTTCGGATCGGCAGGATCGCCCTCCGCCTCGGCCCGCGCCAGTTCGCGCTCGACAAGCATCTCTGCCTGACGCTGCAGCCGCGTGATCGCGCCCTCCTGACGGGCGACCACATCGGACAGGTCCTCGACCATCCGCGTCAGATGGGCGATCTGCTCTTCCAGCCGGGTCAGGTGCGGGTCATGGCTCATGCCCCTCACAAACCCCGTCCCACGCGCGAAGACAAGTCCCCACCCCGGTTGCCGTTCGGCCTC
Source organism: Rubellimicrobium sp. (assembly GCA_020832515.1). Lineage (GTDB taxonomy): Bacteria > Pseudomonadota > Alphaproteobacteria > Rhodobacterales > Rhodobacteraceae > JAFIEN01. Next base: position 8,980 of record JAFIEN010000156.1, read on the forward strand.
GCGCGCGATAAAGCCTCGCGCGACGCGACAGGTCAGGATCCACGACATGGCCAAGGACAAGCCCCCCCGCCGCCCGCGGGCCGAAACGCCCAAGGGCTTTCGCGACTATCGCGGTGCGGAGGTCACCGAACGGGCCGAGATGCTGGCGGCGATCGCCCGCGTCTATCACCGCTATGGCTTCGACGCGCTGGAAACCAGCGCGGGGGGGCACCGTGTTGCACGCGGGTAATGGGGTGCTGATGTGGTGGGTCCCGAAGCTGGCGGGGTTTGCTTG
>JAFIEN010000157.1 GCA_020832515.1 Rubellimicrobium sp.
GGGGGCCGAGATCACCGCGGTGTCCACCCCGAGGGCGATGGGGGCGCCTATGTTCTGGGCGGTTAAATCGCCGAAGGCGCGCCCGCCCTGGGTGTTGAAGCGGAAGGACACGGCCGGCCGGCTGTTCTGGTCGAACGTCGGCTGGGCATCGACCAGCTGCTCGCCCGTCACGACCGGCGTCCGCTCGAGGATGTAGAACAGCCCGCTTTCGTCCATCGAGGGCACGATGATGTTGCCGCTGCCCGGCGGCGTTGTCCCATCGGTGGTGCGGGTGACGACCGGGTGGAACGTCAGTTGCGCCGTCGTGCCGATGATGTCCTTGACCTCCTGCGCCGAGCCCACGCCCGGCACCTGCACAAGAAGTCGATCCTCGCCCTGGCGCATGATGGTGGGTTCGCGCGTGCCGACCTCGTCGATCCTGCGGCGCACGATCTCGAGGCTCTGCTGCACCGTGCGGCTGTCCGTGGCGATGCGCTCGGCCTCGCTCAGCGTGACCACGATCAGCCCGTTCTGCCCCCGCACATCCAGATCCGCCGCGCCCGCCCCGGTGAAGGTCGCGACCGGGCGGGCAAGGCCCCGCACCAGTTCCAGCGCCCGCGCCGTGCCATCGGGATCCGAGATGCGGACATGCAGTTCGCCGGGCGGGCCATCCTCGCGCGTGACAAAGCCCAGCGTCTCGCGTTCGGCGGCCAGAAGGTCGCGCACATCGGGCCAGAGCGCATCCATCCGCGCGTCATAGACATCCGAGACCTGAACCTCGGCCAGAAGATGCGCGCCCCCCCGCAGGTCAAGGCCCAGATTGACCAGTTGACGCGGCAGAAAGGACGGCCAGAGTGCCGTCTCGGCCTCAAGTTCCGGCCCCGTCAGGCCGCTTTCGATCACAGCGCGGGCGTCGTTCGCGCGCTCGACCCGGTCATAGAACGCATTGGGCAGTGCGAAGATGATCCCCGAGGCGGCCACAACGGCCACGAGGATCCATCGCCAGAGAGGGTGATACAACATCCGCGCGGGTCGTCGGTCAGGACTTGGCCGGTTCGGTCTTGTTCAGAACGCTCGTGATGGTGCCGCGCACGACGCGCACCTGCACATTCGGAGCGATCTCGACCTCGATCTCGTTGCTGTCGTCCTTGACCTTGGTCACCTTGCCGATGACGCCGCCCTGTGTGACCACCTGGTCCCCGCGACGCAATGCCGCGACCATCGCCTGATGCTCCTTGAGTTTCTTCTGCTGCGGCCGGATCAGCAGGAAATACATGATGGCGAAGATCAGGATCAGCGGGATGAGCGATTCAAAGCCTTGCATGGCGGTCCTTCATTGTCTTTGGCACTCGATCCGCGGGGTGTCCCGCAAGGTTCAAGCAATCTAGGTGCGGCCAGCCCTGTTGGCAACGCCGCCGCCCCAGGGATCATCGCGCGCTCCTTACAGGAAGGCCCCGCCGGAAGGCCAGAGACAAACGCATTGGTGACCCCGGGGGCCCGGTGCGCGGGGGCCATTGGCGCAGCGACGGAAGGGCAGCGCGGAGCACACGGGCGGTTCGGGGCGGCCCTCGGACGGCCGGCCGGGCAAGGGGCGCCGCGCGCAGGCAGAATGAGGCATTGCAAAACACATCTTAATTTCCTAATATGTTCTGGACGAGGGGCCTGGCAGCGACGCCCGCTGCCGCCCCGCCCGAAACCGGACAAGGAGAGAATGATGACCGACTATCCCGTGGACATGAGCCAGACGCCCGAAGTGACCGGCTTTTTCGACGAGGCCACGAACACGATCAGCTATGTGGTCCGCGATCCGGCCTCGACCTCTTGCGCGATCATCGATTCGGTCATGGATATCGACTATGCCGCCGGCCGGATCACCTATGGCTCGGCCGATGCGCTGATCGCCTTCATCCAGGACAACGGACTGACGCTCGAATGGCAGATCGAGACGCATGTCCATGCCGACCACCTGTCGGCGGCGCCCTACATCCAGGAAAAGCTGGGCGGCAAGATCGGCATCGGCGAGAAGATCACCGTCGTGCAGGACACTTTCGGCAAGGTCTTCAACGAAGGGACCGAGTTCCAGCGCGACGGCTCGCAGTTCGACCGGCTGTTCACCGATGGCGATACCTACATGATCGGCGGGCTGAAGGCCTTCGTCATCCACACCCCCGGCCATACGCCCGCCTGCATGACGCATGTCATCGGCAATGCGGCCTTCGTGGGCGACACGCTCTTCATGCCCGACGGCGGCTCGGCCCGGGCCGATTTCCCGGGTGGCGATGCGGGCGAGCTCTATGATTCGATCCAGAAGGTGCTTGCCCTGCCCGACGACATGCGCCTGTTCATGTGCCACGACTATGGCCCGAACGGCCGCGACATCCGCTGGGAAACCACGGTGGGCGAAGAAAAGGTGCACAACATCCACGTGGGCCAGGGCAAGACCCGGGAAGAGTTCATCCGCTTCCGCACCGAACGCGACGCCCAGCTTGACATGCCGAAGCTGATCATCCCCTCGCTTCAGGTGAACATGCGCGCGGGCGAGATCCCGACAGACCACTCGGGCCGGCCGATGCTGAAGGTGCCGGTCAACGGCCTGTTCCTCTTCCCCCGGCCATGCGGCCACCCACCCCATGCGCCCGGGCCCGACCGCCCGGCCGCCGCATCACTTGCCCGAAGGCCCCCTCCCATGTTCCCCCTGTCCCGTTACCTGCCCATCCTTGACTGGGGCCGCCGCTATGACCGCGAGACGCTGTCGAGCGATGTGATCGCGGCTGTCAACGTCACGATCATGCTGATCCCGCAATCGCTGGCCTATGCGCTGCTGGCCGGTCTGCCGCCCGAGATGGGGCTTTACGCCTCGATCCTGCCGCTGCTGCTTTATGCGCTTTTCGGCACGTCGAACGCGCTGGCGGTGGGGCCGGTTGCGGTCGTGTCGCTGATGACGGCGGCTGCTGTGGGCCAGATCGCGGCATCGGGCACCGCCGGATATGCCGTCGCCGCGATCACGCTGGCCTTCCTTTCGGGGCTGATCCTGATCACGATGGGGGTGCTGCGGCTGGGGTTTCTGGCCAATTTCCTGTCGCATCCGGTGATCGCGGGCTTCATCACCGCCAGCGGCATCCTGATCGCGACAAGCCAGCTTGGCCGCCTGACCGGCGTGCGCACCGAGGGAAGTTCGATGCCCGCCATCCTGTGGAGCTGGTCACAGGGGCTGACGACGACCAATTTCTACACGCTTGCCATCGGGCTGGGCACGATCGCCTTCCTTTATGCGGTGCGGCTTTACCTCAAGACGGCGCTGATCGGACTGGGCGTTCCCGCAAAGGTCGCCGATGTCACCGCCAAGGGCGGACCCGTCATCGCGGTGGCTGCCACCACGGCGTTGACATGGCATTTCGGGCTGGATGCCCGGGGCGTGGATATCTTCGGCACCGTACCGCAAAGCCTGCCGCCCTTCACGCTTCCCTCGCTCGAGCTTGATCTGGTGCGGGCCCTGCTGCTGCCGGCGCTGCTGATCTCGATCATCGGCTTTGTCGAATCCGTCTCGGTCGGCCAGACGCTGGCTGCGCGCAAGCGCCAGAGGATCGAACCCGATCAGGAGTTGATCGGGCTGGGCGCCGCAAACATCGGCTCGGGCATGACGGGGGGCTTTCCGGTGACCGGCGGTTTCGCGCGGTCGATTTTCAACTACGAATCCGGCGCAGCGACCCCGGCCGCCGGCGCCTTCACGGCGCTGGGACTGGCGCTGGCCACCATATCGCTCACGCCGCTCATCTACTACCTGCCCAAGGCGACGCTTGCGGGCACCATCGTCGTCGCCGTCCTGTCGATCGTCGACCTGTCGATCCTGCGCCGCGCCTGGAACTACAAGGGCGCCGATTTCGCCGCCGTCGCCGTCACCATTCTGGTGACCCTGCTGATCGGGGTCGAGACGGGCGTGGTGGCCGGCGTCCTGCTGTCGATCCTGCTGCATCTGTGGAACACCTCGCGGCCGCATGTGGCCGAAGTGGGGCTGGTCCCCGGCACCCAGCATTTCCGCAACATCAAGCGCCACGAGGTGCTGAGCGACCCCACGGTCCTGACCATCCGCATCGACGAAAGCCTCTACTTCGCAAATGCCCGCTTCCTCGAGGATTACATCCAGAACCGCGTCGCCGCCGATTGCCCGATCCGAAATGTCGTCTTGATGTGTTCGGCCGTGAACGAGATCGACATGAGCGCGCTCGAAAGCCTCGAGGCGATCAACCAGCGGCTCAAGGACATGGGGATCACGCTGCACCTGTCCGAGGTCAAGGGTCCGGTGACGGACCGGCTTGGGCGGACCCACTTCCTTGACCAGCTGACGGGCGAAGTGTTCCTGTCGCAATACGATGCCTGGACGCGTCTGGCATCCGAGCCGGTCCTGCCGGACGGCAAACCAGGCCCGCATCCCGCCTGACCGCCACCCCCCGCACGCTGGCGACGTGACCGCACCCAACGTTGGATGCGGTCATGGTGATCGGGCTGCACGTCCCTCACCCGGCCGGAAGGGACCGGGCAGGCATGTCAGAAATGCGAGCCTGCGCGGGCGAAATCCTCATAGACCGCAGGACCGGCCGCCGCCGCAGCCTTCGACCCGGCCGCCCAGAGCAGCCCGCGCCGGATCATCTCGTGCGCGGGGCCGGTCTCGATCACATTGGCCTTGTGGCCCAACGCGTTGTAGTAGACCCGCCCCAGGCCCCATTTCCGCGTCCAGGCGACGGGCATGTCGGCCGGGCCGTTCGGGCTGTGATACCAGGTCACGGTGGGAAACCGGGTGGTGGCAAGCACGTGGTTCGCCGGATCGACATGCAGGTAGTATTGTTCGGACGAGACGTCGAAATCACCGATCCCGGCCACCAGCGGATGGTCCATGTCGCGGATCTCGACCCGGTAGTCGACACCGTCACCGCCCGGATGGGCGACCCAGTTGGCCCCGGTCATGAACTGCCAGAGCACCTGATCGCGAAAGGCGTCGCACATGCCGCCGTGACAGCCGGCAAGGCCGGTGCCGCGCGCCACGGCCTCGGAGACATTGACCACACGGTCCCTTGTGGTCGTGCTCATGGTCCAGATCGGCACGATGAGGTCGAATGTGCGCAGCCCCTCCGCATCGTCGAAACAGTCCAGGCTGTCGGTCACGGTGACCTCGGCCCCCTCCTCGGCAAGGATCTTGCGGCAGATCCCGGCCACCTTGTCGGGCTCGTGCCCGTCCCAGCCGCCCCATGTGATAAGTGCCTTGGTCATCGGTTCCTCCATCTGGTTCCCGCGGCGGAATTTCAGAAATTCCGCCCCGTTTTCTGTTCAGAAAACGGCTCTCAATGCCCGGCGTAGATCGCCGCGACCCGCGCGACCGCCTGTTCGGGCGGCAATTCCACGCTTTCGTCCGACCGGCGCGAGGTCAGCTCCACCACCCCGTTCTTCAGCCCGCGCGGGCCGACCGTGATCCGCCAGGGCAGGCCGATCAGGTCCATCGTCGCGAATTTGCCCCCTGCCCGTTCGTCGCGGTCGTCATAGAGCGCCTCAAGGCCCAGCGCGGCCATCCCGGCATGGATCGCCTCGCAGGCCGCGTCCGCCTCGGCGTCGCCCTGCTTGAGGTTGACGATCCCACAGTGGAAGGGCGTCACCCCTTCCGGCCAGATGATCCCCTTGTCGTCATGGCTGGCCTCGATGATCGCGCCCAGCAGCCGGCTGACCCCGATCCCGTGGCTGCCCATATGAACCGGTACAGCGCGGCCATCGGCGGTCTGGACCGTGGCGCCCATCGGTTCGGAATACTTCGTGCCGAAATAGAAGATCTGGCCGACCTCGATGCCGCGGCCCACCTTGCGGCGATCCTCGGGGATGGCGTCGAACAGCTCTTGCTTGTGTGTTTCGTCGGTGCGCGCATAGAGCGTGGTGAATTCGCGGCACACCGCCGCCACCTGATCGCGGTCGTCGTAATCCACCTTCCGATCGCCCAGTTTCAGCTGCGTCACCGCATCGTCGTAAAAGACCTCCGACTCGCCCGTCGAGGCCAGCACCAGGAATTCATGCGTGTCATCGCCGCCGATCGGGCCCGAGTCGGCGCGCATCGGAATGGCGGTCAGCCCCATCCGCTCATAGGTCCGCAGGTAGCTGACCATGTGGCGGTTATAGGCGTGCAGCGCGTCCTCTTTCGTCACGTCGAAATTGTAGCCGTCCTTCATCAGGAACTCGCGCCCACGCATCACGCCGAAACGCGGGCGCATCTCGTCGCGGAATTTCCACTGGATGTGGTAAAGCGTCAGCGGCAGGTCCCTGTAGCTGCTGACATGGGCGCGGAAGATGTCGGTGATCATCTCCTCGTTCGTCGGACCATAGAGCATCTCGCGGTCCTGACGGTCCCTGATGCGCAGCATTTCCTGGCCGTAATCGTCATAGCGCCCGCTTTCGCGCCACAGGTCGGCCGGTTGCAGCGTGGGCATCAGAAGAGGGATATGCCCCGCGCGCTCCTGTTCCTCATGCACGATCGCCTCGATCCGGCGCAGCACGCGGTAGCCCAGCGGAAGCCAGGAATAGATGCCCGCCTGCTGCTGCTTGATCATGCCGGCCCGCAGCATGTAGCGGTGCGAGACGATCTGCGCCTCGGCGGGGTTTTCCTTCAAGACGGGCAGGAAGTAGCGGGACAGGCGCATCGACTGATCCTTGGGCGAAGAGGCTGCGCCGGCGTTTAGGCCCTTGGCAGCGGACAGGCAAGGCGCAGGGCGGCGAAGCTGTCACAATCCCCGGCCCGCCATCACGGTTGCGACACTCCGTAACCCGTTCCCGCCAACGGCCCGTAACACGGCAGTCGATACAATAAGCATCGACCCAACCGGGAGAACGAACATGTCCAGAATTGCCCGCCTTGCCGCCGCCGCCGGCCTTGCCGCCGGTATTGCCACAACCGCCCATGCCGCCTCGATCGTAGATATCGCGGCGGGGGACGAGCGGTTCTCCACCCTCGTCGCCGCCGTGACTGCTGCGGGCCTTGTCGAGACCCTGTCGGGCCCCGGCCCTTTCACGGTCTATGCGCCGCTGAACGATGCCTTCGACGCCCTGCCCGCAGGCACGGTGGAAACCCTGCTTCAGCCCGAGAACGTCGATCAGCTTACCAATGTGCTGCTGTATCACGTCGATGACCGCCGCCTCCTGTCGAACCAGTTTGCCGCCGGGGCAAATTTCTATCGTCCAATCCTGGCCGACAGCCGGCTTTGCATCACCTCGCATGGCGGCGTGACGATTGCGGACGGCACGGGCGATGTGGCAAATGTCGTCGTGGCTGACATCGTGGCCTCCAATGGCGTCATCCATGTGATCGACAAGGTGCTGCTGCCCGGCACCCGCCCCAACTGTCATTGAGACGAAGGGGGCCGGCGCATGACCGGCCCCCACCATCTGCCTGGTCATTGCCTAGCGCCCGCGCGACTTTCCGGGAAGCGGGATGCGCTTGCCGGGGGTGTCGCGGCCGCGTCCGGCACCCTTGCCGCCCTTCAGGGCGACGGGATCGAAGCCCTTGCGCGAAGGCACGACGGGTCTGTCCGGGCGGGTCGGCCCGGATGCGGCACCAGCCGCGGGGCCGCGCGGGCCCTTGCGTTTGTCGGTCATGAGATCACTTTCGTCAGAAGATACAGGTCACCGGCCGGGTGCGTCGCACCCCATCGGGCCGGTCGTTTGCGGTCAGCCCCTGGCGCGAACCTGCCAGATCCGGGCCAGACGCAGGGCGCAGATGACGTGATCCACTGCCGGGGCGCTCCTCTGATCAAGGCCTTCAAAATAAATCGAACCGGCCCGCAGGTCAACCGCGCTCCCTTGCGCGGAACGGGTGGACGGGCCATCTGTGGGCAATGGCGCAGCACCGCGGAGGATCCCGGAATGTCGATCCGGCAACAGGTGACATACTGGGGCCTTGCGGCCATCATCGTCCTTCTGCTGCTGTGGCGGCTGGGCGATGTCATCCTGCCCTTCGTGCTTGGCGGGGCCATCGCCTATCTTCTCGATCCGGTCGCCGACCGGCTGGAACGACTGGGGCTGAGCCGCATCATGGCCGTCGTGTTGATCACCGGCCTCGGGCTTATGCTTTTCGTGCTGCTGGTGCTTCTGGTGCTGCCGCTTCTGTTCCAGCAATCGGCCCAGCTCGTCGACACCGTGCCCGCGCTTTTCAAGACCCTTCAGGAGGAGCTGACCGCCCGCTTTCCCGAAATCGTCGACGGCGACAGCATGATCCGTCAGCAACTTCTCAGGATCGGCGAAGGCCTGCAGGCGCGGGGTGGCGATCTCCTGAACGCCGTGTTGAGTTCCGCGGCAAGCGTGGTGAACGTGATCGTGCTGGTCGTGATCGTTCCCGTCGTGGCCATCTACCTGCTGCTTGACTGGGACCGCATGATTGCCCGGATCGACGATCTTCTGCCGCGTGACCATGCCGGAACGATCCGCGACCTTGCGCGGGACATCGACCGGACCCTGGCCTCGTTCATTCGTGGCCAGGGCATGGTCTGCCTGATCCTGGGCACCTTCTATTCGGTGGCCCTGATGACAGTCGGGCTTTCCTTCGGCCTGGTGGTCGGGGCGATTGCAGGGCTGATCACCTTCATCCCCTATGTCGGCGCGCTTGTCGGCGGCGCGCTGGCCCTGGGCCTTGCGCTTTACCAGTTCTGGGGCGACTGGTTCTGGATCGGCCTGATCGGCGGCATCTTCGCCACAGGCCAGTTCCTGGAAGGCAATATCCTGACACCGCGCCTGGTGGGGTCTTCGGTCGGCCTCCATCCCGTTTGGCTGTTGTTCGCGCTGGCCGCCTTCGGTTCGATGTTCGGTTTCGTCGGGCTTCTGGTGGCGGTGCCGGTGGCGGCGGTGATCGGCGTGCTGACCCGCTTCGGCATCGCCCGATACCTGGAGGGACCACTCTACCGCGGCGCGACGGCACCGATGGACAGCAGTCCCGAACCTGCCCCGTCGCTTGCAGGGCACGACGCCGCGCGCCTTGCCGGACCGCGCCCACGACCCGGACCGCATGATGGCGCGTGACCCGGCGCCCGCGGGCAGGCAGCTCAGTTTCGATCTGCCGCAGTCCGTCTCGCTTGCGGCCGAGGATTACTTCGTCTCCGAGGCCAACCGCGCCGCCTGGGCCATGGTCACCGGCCCCGCCCCCTGGCCCGGGGGCCAGCGCGCGGGTTTCGGGCCCGCTGGCGCGGGGCAGCGCCCCCCCCGGCCCCGCTTGCCGGCCCCCCACCGGGCCGCGGC
>JAFIEN010000158.1 GCA_020832515.1 Rubellimicrobium sp.
GGGGGGGGGGGGGCGCCCGCGACACCAGCGGATCGAGGCCCCGGTCGCCCGACGGATGCTTAACGAGGCGACAGCGCCCGCCCGGGCACGCCGGCTGCTATCCAATAGCCGTCGGGGTGATCTTGACAAATCCTCGTGATCGCATCGACGATGTTCCCACGCAGCGGGTGCCGGAGGAGCGGACGCCCCTGTTTCATGGAGATCCAATATGTTCAAACGCATTCTTGCGGTCGTGGGTGTTGCCCTCGGCCTTGTGTCGAGCCCTGTTCTGGCTTGCCCCAACATCAACCTGCAGCCGCATTTCGGCGCGATCCAGCTGCCGGCGGGGTTCACCCCCGATCCGCAAGTCCGCAACGTCACGGCCGGCGGCACGATCCAGTTGCGCAGCTGTTTCGACGGCGGCGTGGGATTCGTGACGACGCGGCCCGATTTCAGCCTGTTCTGGACGGGCAGTTCGTCGCAACTGACCATCGCTGTCGAATCGGCGGCCGATGCCATTCTTCTGGTCAACGCCCCCGACTACAGCTGGCATTTCAACGATGACTACCGCGGCACCAATCCGGCGGTGATCTTTCGCAATCCGATGCCGGGGCGGTATGACATCTGGATCGGCTCATACGATGGTTCGCGCCGCAATCCGGCCCGGCTTGTCTTTACCGAGTTCAATTACTGAGCGTGCAGGCAGGGTGGCCGGCCGTCGGTCCACCCTGCCGCATCCGACCATTCCCGAACATGACAGGCCCCCCGCGCGGCCGTCCATTTTGCCCCTCCCGACGCGACCGGCGCGCGGGACGAGGGCCGTCATGCGTCCAGCTCGATCCAGACCGGCACGTGATCCGACGGCTTTTCGCGCCCGCGCATCTCTGCCTCGATCCAGCAGTCGGTCAGAAGGTCGGCGGCCTGCGGTGACAAAAGGTGATGGTCGATGCGTATGCCGTCATTGCGGTCATAAGCGCCCGCCTGATAATCCCAGAAGCTGTAATGCCCTGGCCCCTGCACCCGACCGCGGAAGGCCTCGGTGAAGCCAAGGTTCAGGATCCGGCGAAAGGCTGCGCGCGTCTCGGGACGAAAGAGCGCATCCTCGCGCCAGGCCTCGGGTCGTGCGGCGTCCTGCGCTTGCGGGATCACGTTGTAATCGCCGGCCATCACCGCCGGTTCCTCGGCATTCAGCAGGGCGCTTGCGCGCGCCTGAAGCCGGGCCATCCAGGCCAGCTTGTAGTCGAATTTCGGCCCCGGCGCGGGGTTGCCGTTGGGCAGGTAAAGCCCGCAGAGCCGCACCGCGCGGGTGCCCACGACCGTGGCCTCGATCCAGCGGGCCTGTTCGTCGCCCGCGTCCCCCGGCAGACCGCGCGTCACATCCTCGAGCGGCAGGCGTGACAGGATCGCCACACCGTTGAATCCCTTCTGGCCGTGCGTTTCGACATTGTAGCCAAGATCCTCGATCGGACCGCGGGGGAATGCCTCGTCGACGGACTTGATCTCTTGCAGGAGGGCGACGTCGGGGCGCGCCTCGGACAGCCAGTCGAGCAGCAGTTCGGCCCTGGCCTTGATGCCGTTGATGTTGAAGGTCGCGATCCGCATCGTGTCAGGTCTCCTCTCGCCGGGACGACCATCGGTCAGATCGAAGGAAATGGAAACGCCCAGTTGCGCGACCGCAGGGATCGCGTCCCGCCCCTGACGCAGGCCTGGTCACATCGAGAAGGACGTGCCGCAGCCGCAAGAAGAGGTCGCGTTCGGGTTTTCGATCACGAATCGTGCGCCGATCAGCTCTTCCGAGAAGGTGATCGTGGCCCCGGTCAGGAACGGCAGCGACACACTGTCGATCACCACGCGCTCGGCCCCGTCGGTCAGGACAAGGTCGTCCGCCTTCGCCTCGTCAAGCGCGATCTCGTATTGAAAGCCCGAGCATCCGCCCCCTTCGACCGCAACGCGCAAGGCCTTGCCCTGCGCCGCGGCGCCGATTTCTGCCAGACGCTCGAAGGTGCGCCGGGTCACGGTGGGGGGCAGGGTCAGGGTCATCGGTCAGGATCCACTTGCGGTTATCCTCCAAGATAGGGCCTTCCTGGCCGACCGGCAACGGGGGCAAGCGTTCACCGGCCGGAGGGGGGGCAGTTGTCTCCTGCCTGCTCAGCACCTATGCTGGTCGCTTCCCATGGGCAGGACGGGGCAGGTGCAGCAGATGGATGTGAGGGGCCGGATCGAGGCGTCGCTGAAAGACGCGATGCGCGCGCGGGATGCGCACAGGCTTTCGACACTTCGGCTGATCACCGCCGCGATCAAGGACCGCGACATCGCGGCGCGCAGTGACGGCGAGCAGGCGCGGGTCGATGACGCCGAGGTGCTTGCCCTGCTGGGCCGGATGGTGCGTCAGCGGCAGGAAAGCGCACGGGCCTATGAAGAGGGCGGCCGGCTTGAACTGGTCGAGAAGGAACGTGCCGAGATCCGCATGATCGAGGAATTCCTGCCCCGCCCCCTCTCGGCCGATCAGGTCGAGGCGGCGATTGTGGCCGCGATCGGGGAAACGGGTGCCACCAGCCTGCGCGATATCGGCAAGGTGATGGCCGTGCTCAAGTCGCGCCATGTGGGGCGGATGGATTTCTCCGCCGTGGGTCCGCAGGTCAAGGCGCGTCTGGGCTAGGCGCAGGGCGCGGGGGGCGCATGGAGGTCAGGACGCTGATCCTGGGCGCGGGCGCGGCGGGCCTGTTCTGTGCGGCCCATGCCGGGGCCGATGTGCTGGTCGTGGACCATGCGAAGGCCCCGGGCGAGAAGATCCGCATCTCGGGTGGGGGGCGGTGCAATTTCACCAACCTCGGCACGACGCCCGCGCAGTTCCTGTCGCGGAACCCGCATTTCGCGCGCTCGGCGCTGGCGCGCTATACCCCGCAGGATTTCCTTGCCTTGGTCGAGGCCCATGGCATCGCCTGGCATGAAAAGACGCTGGGGCAGCTGTTCTGCGACCATTCCTCTCGCGAGGTCGTGTCGATGCTGACGGGCATGGTTGCTGCGGCGGGCGCGCGGCTGTGGCTGCAGACGCATGTGGGCGAGATCGGGCAGGAGGGGGACCGCTTTCGCGTGCTGCTGACGCGCGAGGGGCGCGAGGTCGTGGTCCGGGCGCGGCATCTGGTCGTGGCCACGGGCGGCAAGTCGATCCCGAAGATGGGGGCGACGGGGCTGGGCTACGAGATCGCGGCCCGCTTCGGCCTTGCGGTGACCGAAACCGCTCCGGCGCTGGTGCCGTTCACCTTTGGCGATGCGCCCTTCGCGGCGCTTGCGGGGGTGGCGGTGCCGGTCAGGCTGTCGACCGCACGGGCGGCGTTCGAGGAGGCGATCCTGTTCACGCACCGGGGGCTGTCGGGGCCGGCTGTGCTGCAGCTGTCGTCCTATTGGCGCGAGGGCGAGGAGATTGTGGTGGATCTTGATCCGGGTGGCGGGCTGAAGCCCGCCCTACGGGTTGCGCGTGGGACGGACGGGCGCAAGGCGGTGGGGACGGTGCTGGCCCGCCACCTGCCGGCGCGGTTGGGCGAGCATCTGGGGGGGCGCATTCCTGCGGGCAGGATGGCCGAGCAGGGGGACCGGGCGCTTGACCGGCTGGTGGGGGCGCTCAGGCAATGGCGGCTGCGCCCCGGGGGGACCGAGGGCTACCGCACGGCCGAGGTGACGCTGGGCGGTGTGGCGACGGGTGCGCTGTCCTCGACCACGATGGAGGCGCGCGAGGTGCCTGGGCTTTTCTTCATCGGGGAATGTGTGGATGTGACGGGCTGGCTGGGGGGCTACAATTTCCAGTGGGCCTGGGCCTCGGCCCATGCTGCCGGAACGGCCATTGCGGCGCGGGGGTGAGGCGCGGTTTTCGCTTTCCAGCGGGGGCCTGGCGGCGCTAGCCTTGCGGCTAGGGCGCGCGCAAGGGCGCGACGAAGGCCGTGGAAAAGGGAGGACGCCATGGACACCGCCGTCAAGGACCATCATCCGACGACACACGCCGTCACTACGCCGTTGCACCGGATCGTCAAGACCCTGCCGCTGCGCGTGCTGAGCGAGGCGGATTGGCACCACTGGACCACCAAGGGCTATGTCATCGTCCGCGAGGCGGTGCCCCTCGCCAATATCGCCCCTCTTGTCGATCTGCTGTTCGCCTTCGACGAGAAGGACCCCGCCGACCCGTCGACCTGGTATGCGCCCCAGCGCCGCGACCACAAGATGACCGAGCTCAACGGCACCGGCATGGTCGAAATCTACAACCACCCCCTGCTCTGGGCCAACCGGCAGGAGCCGCGGGTCCATGACGCCTTTGTCGATATCTGGGACCGGACCGACCTCTGGGTCACCATCGACCGGGCCAATGTGAACCCGCCCGCAAGGGACAAATCAAAGGCCGGCGGCTTTATCCATTGGGATGTGGACACATCGCTGCGGCCGCTGCCCATCGGTGTGCAGGGCGTGCTGAGCCTTCTGCCGCAGGATGGCGATGTCGGGGGCTTTCAATGCGTGCCCTACCTGTTCGAGCATTTCGACGACTGGGTCGCGACCCAGCCCGCCGACCGCGATCCGATGCATCCCGATATCACGGGCCTCGAGATCGAGACGGTCTCGCTTGCGCCCGGCGATCTTCTGATCTTCAACTCGCTTCTTGCGCACGGGGTGCGGGCGAACCTCTCGAACGACCGGTTCCGCATGGCGCAATACATCTCGATGCATCCCGCAGAATGGGACAATGACGCCGAGCGGCTTGAACGCATCCGCCTCTGGCGCGAGCTGGACCATCCGCAACGCGACGCCTTTCCGGGTGATCCGCGCGAGTGGGAGAGGAAGAACGGTCAGGTTGCCGAGCTGACGCCCCTGGGCGAGCGGCTTCTGGGGCTGACGCGCTGGGAGTGACGGCGGGCGGCATGGGCGTGGAGGGGTTGGTGCCCGCCGGCCTGGTGGACGGATCGCGACCGAGACGCCGAAGGGCCTTGCCCCCGCGCTGTTGACCGCGCTGCGCAGGGGCTGGACCCTGACCCGCCAGCGCGGGGAGGTGAGAGCCGGGGTGAGCGGCGCCGGCAAGGCGTCGGCCGAAGGCGATTGCCGGCGGGGTTCCCGTTCCGGGAAAGTGCGGGTCGCGCCATCAGACCGGGGGCAGGGCGGGGGCCTTGGTCGTTGCGCTCGGCGCCAGGGTCGCGCAGCCCGGGATGCGGGCACTGCCCCGGATTGCCGAACGCCGCCATGGTTGCGCTTGCGGATTACTGGCGTGCGACGGGCCGCGCGCCGGGCGGACATGGCGGAGGGCGCGCGTCCGCCCCCGCCGCGCCGGGCGGTTTCTGTCGATCACGCGAAGGCGCCGGATGCGGCAAGGGATCAGGCCGGAGCTGTGCCGAGGGAAGGCTAGCTTTCGTGGAGAAATGGCGCTATCGTGACGATCAGACCCGGAAAACCGGGCGATGTTCGAGGCATACGGCGGCAGGTCATGACTGAAATGGTCTATGGAGCGGTCCCCGAGCGGGCCGGCGATCCGATCATTCCGCGATGGTGGCGGACGATCGACAGATGGTCGATGTCCTGTGTCTTTCTGCTGTTCGGGATCGGGCTTTTGCTGGGTCTTGCCGCCTCGACCCCGCTGGCACAGCGCAACGGGCTTGATCCGTTCTTCTACGTCACCCGGCAATCGGTCTTTGGCGGGGCGGCGCTGGTGGCGATGCTGGTGGTGTCGATGATGCGACCGGTCGTCGTGCGCCGGCTTGCGGTGCTGGGCTTTCTGGCCTCGTTCGTGGCCCTGGCCCTGCTGCCGTTCTTCGGCACCGATTTCGGCAAGGGCGCCGTGCGGTGGTTTTCGCTGGGCTTTGCCAGTTTCCAGCCCTCCGAGTTCCTCAAGCCCGGCTTTGTCGTTCTGGTGGCCTGGCTGATGGCGGCGGGGCAGGAGATCAACGGACCGCCGGGCAAGCTGTGGTCGCTGCTGATCACGGTGGTGGTCGTGGGGCTGCTGGCGATCCAGCCGGATTTCGGACAGGCGGCGCTGATCCTGTTTTCCTGGGGGGTGATGTATTTCGTCGCCGGCGCACCGATGCTGCTTCTGATGATCATCGGCGGCGTGGTCTTCGTGGCCGGCACCTTCGCCTATTCCCGCTCGGCCCATTTCGCGCGCCGGATCGACGGGTTCCTCTCGCCCGAGGTCGATCCGCGCACCCAGCTTGGATATGCGACGAATGCCATCCGCGAGGGCGGCTTCTTCGGCGTGGGTGTGGGCGAGGGGCAGGTGAAGCGATCGCTTCCGGATGCGCATACGGATTTCATCATCGCCGTGGCGGCCGAGGAATACGGGTTGATCCTCGTCCTGGTGATTCTCGGGCTGTTCGGTGCGATCGTGCTGCGCTCGCTCGGCAGGCTCCTGCGAGAGCGTGACACGTTCATCCGGCTGGCCGGTGTCGGGCTTGCCTGCACCTTCGGAACCCAGGCCCTGATCAACATCGGGGTTGCGGCGCGGGTGCTGCCGGCGAAGGGCATGACGCTGCCCTTCGTGAGCTATGGCGGCTCGTCGCTGATTGCGGGCGGGATCATGGTGGGCATGCTGCTTGCGATGACCCGGACCCGGCCGCAGGGCGAGATCGGCGACATCTTCATGCGGCGGGGCACAAGATGATGCAACGCGCGCTGGTCATCGCCGCCGGCGGCACGGGCGGGCACATGTTCCCCGCCCAGGCGCTGGCCGAAGCGATGCTGGCGCGCGGCTGGCGGGTCAGGCTCTCGACCGATGATCGCGGCGCGCGCTATGCGGGCGGCTTTCCGCCCGAGGTGACGGTCGAGGTTGTCCCGAGCGCCACCTTCGCGCGGGGCGGCGCGCTGGCCGGGCTTGCCGTGCCGTTTCGCGTGGCGGGCGGCGTGCTTGCCGCGCGGGCGCGGATGCGGCGCGACCGGCCCGAGGCGGTGGTGGGCTTCGGCGGCTATCCGGCGATCCCGGCGATGGCGGCGGCGGTGCTGGGCAGGCTGCCCCGATTGATCCACGAACAGAACGGTGTTCTGGGCCGGGTGAACCAGATCTTCGCCACACGCGTGGCTGCGGTGGCCTGCGGCACCTGGCCGACCGAACTGCCTGCCGGCGCGCGCGCCATCCATACCGGCAACCCCGTCCGTGCCGCCGTGCGCGAGCGGGCAGGGGCCCCCTATATTCCGCCGGGCGACTACCCGATGTCGATTCTTGTGATCGGCGGCAGCCAGGGCGCGCGGATCCTGTCGGACATCGTGCCCCCGGCGCTTGCGGCCCTGCCCGAGCCGCTGCGGCGCAATCTTCGCATCAGCCATCAGGCCCGGGAAGAGGACCTTGCCCGGGTCGAGGCCTTCTATGCCGAAGCCGGTATCGCTGCCGATGTGCAACCCTTCTTCACCGACATCCCCGCCCGGATGAGCGAGGCGCAGCTGGTCATCAGCCGGGCAGGGGCCAGCTCGGTCGCCGACATCAGCGTGATCGGGCGCCCCGCGATCCTGATCCCGCTCGCCATCGCGATCCGCGACGAACAGACCGCCAATGCCCGCGCCCTGACGGATGCCGGGGCCGCGGTTCTGCTGCCAGAGGCGGGGCTTTCTTCCGAGGCCCTGACCGAAGCCGTCCTGGGCATCCTGTCGGACCCCGATCGCGCGGCGGATATGGCGCGGGCGGCGCTTTCGATCGGCATGCCGGACGCGGCGGAACGGCTTGCGGATCTGGTGGAACGTCTGGCAGAGGGCCGCGACCTGGAAGGAGCCACGCAATGATGGACGGGACCACACTGATGAGCAGCGCCACGAAACTTCCGCTCGACGTCGGCCCGATCCATTTCACGGGCATCGGCGGCATCGGCATGTCGGGCATCGCCGAGGTGCTTCTGGATCTGGGCTACCGGGTGCAGGGATCGGATCTGAAGGCCTCGAAGATCACCGACAGGCTTGCCGCGCGCGGGGCGGTGATCTTCGAGGGGCAGCGGGCCGAAAACCTGGACGCGGCCGAAGTGGTCGTCATCTCGTCTGCGATCAAGCCGGGCAACCCCGAGCTGGACGAGGCGCGGCGGCGCAAGCTGCCGGTGGTGCGCCGGGCCGAGATGCTGGGCGAACTCATGCGGCTCAAGTCCAACGTCGCCATCGCCGGGACCCACGGCAAGACCACGACAACGACGATGGTGGCCACGCTTCTGGACGCAGGCCATTTCGACCCGACGGTCGTCAATGGCGGGATCATCCACCGCTTCGGGTCGAATGCGCGGATGGGGCAGGGCGAATGGATGGTGGTCGAGGCCGATGAGAGCGACGGCAGCTTCAACCGCCTGCCCGCCACCATCGCCATCGTCACAAATATCGACCCCGAGCATATGGAGCACTGGGGCACGATCGAGAATCTGCGCAAGGGGTTTCTCGATTTCGTCTCGAACATCCCGTTCTACGGGCTGGCGATCTGCTGCACCGATCACCCCGAGGTGCAGGCGCTGGTCGGAAAGATCACCGACCGCCGGGTCGTGACCTTCGGCTTCAACGCCCAGGCCGATGTGCGCGCGCTAAACCTGCGCTTCGAAAAGGGTGTGGCGCATTTCGACGTGGTGCTGCAGGCCGAGGGCGAGCGGATCGAGGGGATGACCCTGCCGATGCCGGGCGATCACAACGTCTCGAACGCGCTGGCAGCGATCGCGGTCGCACGCCATCTGGGCATGGCCCACGGGGATATCCGCGCGGCACTTGCGGCTTTTGCCGGGGTGAACCGTCGCTTCACACGGGTGGCGGAACTGGGCGGCGTGACGATCATCGACGATTACGGCCATCACCCGGTCGAGATCGCGGCGGTCCTCAAGGCCGCGCGGCAGGCCAGCGAGGGCCGCGTGATCGCGGTCCACCAGCCGCATCGCTACACCCGGCTGTCCTCGCTGTTCGAGGATTTCTGCACATGTTTCAACGAAGCCGATGTGGTCGGCATCGCCGAGGTCTATGCTGCGGGCGAGACCCCGATCGAGGGTGCAGGGCGCGACGATCTGGTGGCCGGGCTGATCCGGCACGGGCACCGGCATGCACGCGCGGTGATCGACGAGGACGATCTGGAGCGTCTGGTGCGCGAACAGGCGCGGCCGGGCGATATCGTGGTCTGTCTCGGGGCGGGCACGATCAGCACCTGGGCGAATGCGCTGCCCGCGCGGTTGACGGCGGCGGGGTGGGACTAGCGGCGGAAATTTGGGCCAAATTAAGCAGGCCGCGCTCGCGAGTTGAAGAATGGCGGGCCGTTTGGGAAATTTTTAAAATTTACA
>JAFIEN010000159.1 GCA_020832515.1 Rubellimicrobium sp.
AACGCATCCGCCAGATCGAGGCAAAGGCGCTGCGCAAGCTCAAGCACCCCTCGCGGTCGCGCAAGCTGCGGTCGTTCCTGGATCAGTAGGACCGAATAACGAGAGGAGGGGACAAATGTCGCTCTGGTCACGCCTGTTCGGCGGCGGAAAGGACGAGGCTGCATCCTCTTCTGCCGCGGTCGAGGAATACAAGGGCTTTCGCATCACCCCCACCCCGATCCGCGAGGGGGGCGTCTATCGCATCTCGGCCCGGATCGAGAAAGAGGTGGACGGGCAGGCCCGCACCCACGAGTTGATCCGGGCGGATACGACCGCCTCGCTTGACGAGGCGACGACCGCCTCGTCCGGGAAAGCGCGCCAGATCATCGACGAACAAGGCGAGCGGCTGTTCTCATAAGCCGCGATCGGGGCGCGCGGGGCGGCCGGATGGCGCGACCCCGGCCCCCCTGCGTGTTACAGGGCCTTCACCGCCGCAAGCACCTCTTCGGCATGGCCGTCGACCTTGACCTTGGGCCAGACCCTTGCGATCCGGCCCTGGCCGTCGATCAGGAAGGTCGCCCGTTCGATCCCCATGTAGGTCTTGCCATACATGCTTTTCTCGACCCAGACGCCGTAGCGCTCGCAGACGTCGCCCTCTTCGTCCGACAGAAGCGCGATCCGCAGCCCGTATTTGTCGCGGAACTTGTCGTGCTTCTTCACGCTGTCCTTGGACACGCCCAGCACCACCGCATCCGCGGCGGCAAAGCTCTCGGCTGTCTCGGAAAAGGACTGCGCCTCTTTCGTGCAGCCGGGCGTGTCGTCCTTGGGATAGAAATAGAGCACCACCGCCTTGCCGGCATGATCCGACAGCGACACCGTGCCACCGCCGTCGCGCGGCAGGCTGAAATCCGGTGCGGTTGCGCCGGGCTGAAGGGTCACGGTCATCGGGTCATCCTCCTTGTGATGTATGGATCTCTTCCGTTTTAGGCGCAAAGGGGCGAAGATAAAGGCCAAAGGCGCGCAAGGCCCCCGCATGTCCCGCGCAAGGCGCGTGCGGGGTGCCACAAGGGCAGCGACAGGCAGCGACAGGCAGGAACGGGCGGACATTTGGCAGACGCTTTGACCGAAGACCGGGCGCCCTCGACCGCTGCCGTCGACCGCCCCGCCCGCAGCCTCCGAACCAGTCGGGTCTGTCGCTGGGCCGGCCGCATCCTTGGTGCGCTGACAATCGCGGTTCTGGCGCTGCCGGTCCTGGTCTATCTGCTGCTGGCCGGAACCGAAGTCACCGCCCCCGACTGGCTGCGCCGCGAAGTCGAGGCGCGGGCCGGAACGGTGCTTGACGGTGCCGATCTGCGCTTTGCCGCGATGACGATCCGGCTCGAGGGGGATCTGAGGCCGCATGTCGTGTTGTCCGATGCGATCCTGCGCGACCCCGACGGGCGGGTGCTGGCGCGGGTGCCGGAGATCGGGTTGCAGTTCTCGCCCCGTGGGCTTGTCCTGCGGCGCGAGCTTCTGGTGCAGCAGATCCTGATCCTTGGCGCCGAGATCAGCCTTGAACGCGATGCCGGGGGCCGCTTCGCGCTGCAACTGGGCGAGGCGGCTGCGGTCGAGCAGATGGCGGGGCTGGCTGCCCTGCTTGACGCCTTCGACAGCCTGTTCGAACGACCCGCGCTTGCGGCGCTGCAAACGGTGCGGATTGCGGGGCTGGTCGTCAATTACACCGATCTGCGGGCCGGCAGCGTCTGGACGCTGGACGGGGGTGAACTGGCACTTGAACTGCGCGGCGATGTGACCCGGCTGAGCGGGGATGTCTCGCTTCTGTCGGGGCGGGCCTTCGTGACGCGGCTGGTGCTTGAATACGAAAGCCCGCGCGCCAGCCCGGCGGCCCGGGTCGCCGTCACCCTGACCGATGCCAGCGCCCGCGACATCGCCAGCCAAAGCCCGGCGCTGGCATGGCTCGGGGTGCTTGATGCCCCGATCTCGGCCGACATGCGGGGCGAGATCGACGCCACGGGTCAGCCCGGCGTCTTCACCGCCGCCCTCGAGATCGGGCAGGGCGCACTGGCACCGATTGCGGGTGCCCGTCCGGTCGCGTTCCAGCGGGCGCTGGCGCATCTGGCCTATGATCCGTCGACAAGCCGGCTGCATTTCGACCGGGTCGAGGTCCAGAGCGACTGGGGCGCACTCAGCGCCACCGGGCAGGCCGATCTGCAGGCCGTCGGGCCGGACGGCTGGCCCAGCGCATTGGTAGGCCAGTTCGCGCTGAGCGGCATCAGCCTCAATCCCGACGGGCTGTTCGATACCGCGATTTCCCTGCCCGAGGCCTGGGTCGATTTCCGCCTGCGTCTTGATCCGTTCCGGCTGACGCTGGCCGATCTGACACTGGCGGCCGATACGGCGGCCGGGCAGGGGCGCATGACCGCCCGGGGCGAGATCGCGGCCGCGCCCGAAGGCTGGTCGCTGTCGCTCGATCTGGGGCTGGAGTCGCTGACGGTCGCGCGGATGCTGGCGCTTTGGCCCCAGACCCTGATGCCGGGCACCCGCGCCTGGATGGCCGGGAACCTGAGCGCGGGCGAGATGACCAACCTTGCCGGCGCGCTGCGCCTTGCGCCGGGCGCGGCCCCGGTCCTTGCCCTGACGAAGGAGTTCCGGGATGTCACGGTCCGCCTGCTGCGCCAGCAGGATCCGGTCACCGGGGCCGACGGTTTCGCCTCGCTGATCGACCATGGCTTCAGCCTGAGCCTGACCGCAGGCACCGCCACGCCGCCACTGGGCGGCCCCGTCGATCTGGCCGGATCGGTCCTTGTCGTGCCCGATGTCAGGCAGGCCGAGGTGCCGGCCGAGATCATGGTCCGCACCGACAGCAAGATCACCGCTGCCTTGTCGGTGCTTGACGGCCCGCCCTTCGGCTATCTGTCGCGCAGCGGTCTGCCGGTCGATCTGGCCGAGGGGCAGGCCCGGACGGACGTGCTGGTGCGGTTGCCGCTTGGTCGCGAGCTGACGCCCGAGGACCGGATCGACTGGCGTGCCGAGGCGGTGCTGCGCGACCTGAGCAGCACGGCGCTGGTTCCGGGCCGTGTGCTGACGGCGGCGCGGCTTGAGGTCGATGCCGGTCCCGAGGCGCTCGAGATCGCGGGGCCGGTCCGGCTGGGCGCGGTGCCTGCGCGCGGGATCTGGCGGTTGCCCCTGGGCGAGGGGGCGGACGGCGGTTCGCGCGTGACGGCAGAGGTCGAGCTGTCCGACGCCTTCATGCGCGAATTCGCCATCGGCCTGCCTGCCGGGATGGTGCAGGGCAGCGGGCAGGCGCAGCTCGGCATCGACCTGCCGCCCGAAGGGCCCGGACGGATGGAGCTGAGTTCCGACCTGACCGGCCTGCGTCTGAGCCTTCCCGCTCTGGGCTGGACCAAGGCTCCGGCGACGCCGGGCCGCTTCGATGCCACGGTGCAACTGGGCACGCCCCCCCGGATCGAGCGGTTGCGGCTGGATGCGCCGGGCCTGCGCGCCGAGGGCGAGGTCCGGCTGCGCGCGGGTGGCGGGCTCGATCAGGCGCGCTTTGTCCGGGTCGAGCGGGGCGACTGGTTCGATGCGCCGGTCACGCTTCTGGGCCGGGGTGCCGACCGAAACCTGGGTGTCGAGATCGGGGGCGGCCGGATCGACCTGCGCCGCGCGGCCTTCGGGGATGCGGGGGGTGGTTCGGGGGATGCGCCGCTGAGGATCAGGCTGGACCGGCTGCAGGTCAGCGACGGGATCGCTCTGACCGGGTTCGAGGGCACGTTCGATGCCGCGCGCGGGCTTGAGGGCGAATTCACGGCAACTGTCAACGGCGGCACCCCGGTGCAGGGGTGGGCCTTGCCGCAAGGACAACGCACCGCTGTACGGATCATCAGCCGCGATGCCGGCGGGGTGATCCGCGACGCGGGCCTGATCGGCAATGCGGAAGGCGGGCTTCTGGACCTGACGCTGCTGCCCGTCGGCCTTGAGGGGCAGTTCGACGGCAACCTGCGCATCGACAACATCCGGGTCCGGGATGCACCTGCGCTGGCCTCGCTCCTGAATGCGATCTCGGTGATCGGCCTGTTGCAGCAGATGGCGGGGCAGGGCCTTGTCTTCGACGAGGTGCGCGCCGCCTTCCGGCTTGCCCCCGACCGCATCACGATCACACGATCAAGCGCGGTCGGACCCGGTCTTGGCATCTCGCTCGATGGCTTCTACATGCCGGCGACGAACGAGGTGGATTTCCAGGGCGTCGTCTCGCCCCTCTACCTTGTCAATTCGGTGGGCGCGGTGCTGACGCGGCGGGGGGAAGGCTTGATCGGGTTCAACTTCAACCTGCGCGGACAGGCGGGCAATCCGCGGGTTCTGGTCAATCCGCTCTCGGCGCTGACCCCGGGCATGTTCCGCGAGATCTTCCGTCGCCCGCCGCCCGAACTGACGGACTGAGGGGCAATGAAGCTTTCCGATTTCGATTTCGACCTGCCCGACGGGCTGATTGCGCTGCGGCCCGCGCGGCCACGCTCTTCGGCGCGGATGCTGGTGGCCGAAGGTGACCGGATCACCGATGCGCGCGCCATCGACATGCCGGGCTTCCTGCGCGCGGGCGACCGGCTGATCCTGAACGACACCCGCGTCATCCCCGCCCGGCTGACCGGGCTGCGCCGCCGCGACGGCGCGGGCGAGGCGACAGAGGCGCGGATCGAGGCCACGCTGCTCGAGCCGCAGGCCGACGGCACATGGACCGCGCTGGTCAAGCCACTGAAGAAGCTGCGCGAGGGCGAGGAGGTGGTCTTCTCGGACAACCTTTCCGCCACGCTTGAAGGGCGCAGCGACGGTCAGGCGTGGCTGCGATTCAACCTGACGGGCGAGGATTTCGACGCCGCCCTCGAGCGTGCCGGCGCCATGCCGCTGCCCCCCTATATCGCCGCGCAGCGTCCCCCGGACGAGGCCGACCGCGAGGATTACCAGACGCTCTGGGCCGCCCGTCCGGGTGCGGTGGCCGCGCCCACTGCCTCGCTGCATTTCGATGACGCATTGATGGCGGGGTTGCGGGCGGCGGGGATCGGCTTCACGCATGTGACGCTGCATGTGGGGGCGGGCACCTTCCTTCCGGTCAAGGTGGATGATGTCACCCAGCACCGGATGCATGCCGAATGGGGCGAGGTGACGGCCAAGGCCGCGGCCGAGATCAACGCCACCCGCGCCGCCGGCGGCCGGATCATTCCGGTGGGCACCACCGCGCTGCGGCTGATCGAATCGGCCGCGACCGAAGACGGCATCGCCCCCTGGGAGGGGCCGACCGACATCTTCATCACGCCGGGTTTCCGTTTCCGGCTGACCGATGGGCTGGTGACCAATTTCCACCTGCCGAAATCGACGCTGATGATGCTGGTCTCGGCCCTGATGGGGGCGGATCGGATCCGCGCGATCTATGCCCATGCGATTGCCGGGGGCTATCGCTTCTTCTCCTATGGCGATGCGAGCCTGCTTCTGCCCGAGAAGGGTTGAGCGGGCGGGGCCGAGGCGCGCGCGGGGCTTCTGCCCGGCGCGATCCTCGCCTAAGCTGCGCCCGACCGGACGAGCGGAGGACAGATGCAATATCCCAAGGCCTTTACCGATGCGCTGCAGTTCGTCTGGGGCGAGGGCTTCCTGTCGCCCGGGGGCCCCGAAGAGGTGGCCGAGATGCTGCACGGGATCGACCTCTCGGGCAAACGGGTGCTGGACATAGGATCGGGGCTTGGCGGGGTCGATGTGCTGCTGGCGCAGGCGCATGGCGCGGCCGAGGTGGTGGGCGTCGATGTCGAGGCCCCGCTGATCGAAGAGGCCCGCGCCCGCGTGGCGGCGCTCGGGCTTTCGGACCGGGTGCGCTTCGATCTGGTGACGCCGGGGCCGCTGCCCTATCCCGATGCCGCCTTCGACGTCGTCCTGTCCAAGGATGCGCTGGTCCATATCCCCGACAAGGCGGCGCTTTTTGCCGATGCCTTCCGCCTCTTGCGGCCCGGTGGCGTGCTGGCCGTCTCGGACTGGCTCTGGGCCAGGGGGGCGGGTGAAAGTGCGGTGGTGCAGGACTGGGTGTCGCGGCTGGGACTGGTCTTCACCTATACCACGCCCGACGAGGCGCGCGCCGCGATGGCGGCAGCCGGTTTCGTGGATCTTCGGCTTGAGGATCGCCGCGCGGGGCTGCAGACCGCCAACCGCGCCGAGATCGCCTATCTGGCCGGGGCAGGACGGGTCGAGCTGGCCCGCATCGTGGGCGACGAGATGGCCGCTGCCCGGCTGGCCAGCGCGGTGGGGCGGCAGGCGGCACTCGATGCCGGCGCGCTGATCCCGACGCATCTGTTCGGGCGGCGCCCGTGACCGCCGCGCAGGTTTCCGCCGCAGACCCGGCCGAGGACCGCGCCCTGCTGGTGCGGCTCTTCGAGGCGGCGGTCGCGGCCGCCGATCCTGTCGCGGCGCTCAGGCCCCACCTGCCGGCCCGCCCGCCCGGCCGGGTCGTGGTGGTGGGCGCGGGGAAAGGGGCCGCGCATCTGGCGCGCGCCTTCGAGACGCTCTGGGACGGACCGCTGAGCGGCGTCGTGGTCACGCGCTACGGCTATGGCCTGCCCTGCGACCGGATCCGCGTGATGGAGGCGGCCCATCCCGTGCCCGACGCAGCCGGCCTTGCCGCCAGTGTCGCCCTGATCGAGGCGGTTTCGGGGCTGGGGCCTGACGATCTGGTCGTCGCGCTGATCTGCGGCGGGGGATCGGCGCTTCTGCCGATGCCGCCCACGGGGCTGACGCTGGAGGACGAACAGGCGCTGAACGCGGCGCTTCTGGCCTCGGGCGCGCCGATCGGGGTGATGAACGCGATCCGGCGGCAGGTCAGCGGGATCAAGGGCGGGCGGCTGGCGCTGGCGGCCCATCCGGCGCGGGTCGTGACGCTGGTCGTCTCTGACGTGCCGGGCGACGATCCGGCCGAGGTGGCCTCGGGCCCGACCCTGCCGGGGCGGCTGACGCTTGAGGAGACACGCGCCCTGATCGCGGCGCGGGGGATCGACCTGCCGGCCCGCATCCGCGACCATCTTGCCCGCACCGATCCCGCCCCGCTGCCCGACGATCCGCGGCTGGCAGGAAACGAGGTCCGGGTGATCGCCTCAGCCCGCCTCTCGCTTCAGGCGGCGGCGGGGGTGGCGCGGGCGGCGGGGCTGGAGGCCGTGATCCTGTCGGACGCGATCGAGGGCGAGGCGCGCGACGTGGGCCTTGTCCATGCCGCAATCGCCCGTGAGGTGGCCTTGCAAGGGCAGCCTTTCGCCACCCCGGTCGTGATCCTGTCGGGGGGCGAGACGACGGTGACGCTGCGGGCTGCGGAGGGTCACGGGTCCGGGCGGGGCGGGCGGAACACCGAATTCCTGCTGGCCTTCGCGCAAGGCATCGATGGTCTGCCGGGGATCGTGGCGCTGGCCGCCGATACCGACGGGATCGACGGGACCGAGGACAATGCCGGTGCCTTCGCCGATGGCGGCTCGGCGCTGCGGATGCGGCGGGCGGGCGTCGATCCGGCGGCTGCGCTGCGTGACCATGACGCCTGGGGTGCCTTCGATGCGGCGGGCGATCTCTTCGCGCCGGGGCCGACGGGCACCAATGTCAACGATTTCCGCGCCATCATCGTGCGGCAGGACCAGGGGGCGACCTGACGCCGCCCGGAACGCCCACCGGACTTCCGCTGGACTTGGCTGGACCTTGTCGCTACTGAGGCGCTGATAGCGCTAACGGATGCCGTTGCATACCATGGTCTCTCGCGTCATTCCGGTCGAGCCGTTCGACCTTGTGATTTTCGGCGGCACGGGCGATCTGGCCCGGCGCAAGATCCTGCCCGGGCTGTTTCGCCGTTTCCTTGCCGGCCAGATGCCGCCCGAGGCCCGCGTGATCGGCGCCGCGCGCGGCGATCTGGGTGCCGAGGACTACCGCGCGCTGATCAGTGAGGCGATCGCCGAATTCGGTGGCACCGAGAAGGCCGATGCACGGCTTGGCGATTTCATCGCGCGGCTGGATTACGTCAGGATCGACGCGACGGGCGAGTCGGGCTGGAGCCAGCTTGAGCAGATGATGCGGCCGGGCATGGTGCGCGCCTTCTATTTCTCGGTCGCGCCGGCGCTTTTCGGTTCGTTGGCCGAGCGGCTGATCGGCTTCGGTATCGCGGATGCAAGGTCGCGGATCGTCGTGGAAAAGCCCTTCGGCCGGGATCTTGGCTCGGCGCAGGCGCTGAATGCGACGCTTGCGCGGCATTTCGACGAACGCCAGATCTACCGGATCGACCATTACCTGGGCAAGGAAACCGTCCAGAACCTGATGGCGATCCGCTTTGGCAATGTCCTGTTCGAGCCGCTGTGGAACAACCATTACGTCGATCACATCCAGATCACCGTGGCCGAGACGGTGGGCGTCGGCGGGCGTGGCGGCTATTACGACAAGTCGGGCGCGATGCGGGACATGGTGCAGAACCACCTGATGCAGCTCCTGTGCCTGATCGCGATGGAGCCGCCCAACCAGTTTGACGCCGATGCGGTGCGCGACGAAAAGCTGAAAGTGATCCGCGCGCTGCAACCGGTCGAGCCGCATCACATCGTGCGCGGCCAGTATGACGCGACGGTCGAGGCGCCCAGCTATCGCGAGGATGCCGACAATCCGCGCAGCCGGACCGAAAGTTTCGTCGCGCTGAAATGCCATATCGCCAACTGGCGCTGGGCGGGGGTGCCCTTCTACCTGCGCACCGGCAAGAAGCTGCGCGCCCGCTCGTCCGAGATCGCGGTGGTGTTTCAGGACCTTGGCCACACGATCTTCGAGGGCGACACGGCGCGCCATCGCAACATCCTGTCGATCCGGCTGCAGCCGAACGAGGGGATCGACCTTCAGGTCACGATCAAGGAACCGGGGCCGGGGGGGATGCGGCTGATCGATGTGCCGCTGGACCTGACCTTTGCCGATGCGCTGGGCGATGCCCATGAAGAAGTGCCCGACGCCTACGAGCGTCTGATCATGGATGTGATCCGGGGCAACCAGACCCTGTTCATGCGCGGCGACGAGG
>JAFIEN010000160.1 GCA_020832515.1 Rubellimicrobium sp.
ATCCTACGCCCTTCGGGCTCTGGGTGTTGCAGTTGAAACTTGAGCCTAAGCTGCTTGTCTGGGCTAGCCGGGGTTCGCAAGCGCGGTGACGAGGAGCCGCTCAAGACTGAGCGAAGCAGACGTCGTTATCTGTGCCACTTGGATCTTTCGCCACCTATCAAGGAACGAAACGCATGCCTACTAAGGTCTGGCCCCATGCGCGCGCCGACAAGGCTTGTTGTCTGTTCGTCCCTTTGGTCGAAGGCCAGTCTTCGACTGGGCTTGGCATGAATGACTGGTAAGCACCACAACCCAACCCCACCCCCGAACAACACCCCCAAACCCCACCCGTCACTCCGGATGAATCGCCACGCATTGCTGGATCGCCGCCTGTGTGGCCGGCTCCAGCCGGGCCTTCTGCTGTTGCAGAGAGGCCAGCTTGGCGCGTTCGGCGGTCACGTCGATGGCGACGGGTACCTGACGGCGGACGGTCTCGGTCTCTTCGCAGGGGAAGGTGAAGGTGCTGCCGTCGTCATTGGTGCCGGTGCAGCGGGTGCGGCGGGTGCGGACGTCCTGCACCTCGGCGATGGCATAGCCGCGGTTGATGTTGCCCTGCGCCTCGGCGATCAGGCTGTTGACGGTGCGCAACTCGC
Organism: Rubellimicrobium sp.; assembly: GCA_020832515.1. Lineage (GTDB taxonomy): Bacteria > Pseudomonadota > Alphaproteobacteria > Rhodobacterales > Rhodobacteraceae > JAFIEN01. The sequence continues at coordinate 633 of JAFIEN010000160.1, forward strand.
GCTGGGCATTGCTGATGCAGGACTCGCGCGGGGTGGCGCAAGCGGCAAGCACCAGCAACGACACAAGAAGGAAATGATTGCGCATTGGTCCCCCCGGGGATTGGCTGTTGACAAGAATCAGAGCCGTCTGGCGACCTGACCAGAAAGGGTGTTAAGTCACATGATAGTCAATAGCAGGGGACGGACGGCATGACCGCAGAGGTGTTTTCGAAGGAAAAGGCAAGGGCATCGGCCTGGTTCCGGCAACTTCGGGACGAGATCGTCGCCGCCTTCGAGGCGCTCGAGGACAGCCAGACCGAGGGGCCTGCGGCGGCCATGCCCGCCGGCCGGTTCGAGGTGACCGAGACGCAGCGCGCGGCCGAGGATGGCGGCGATACGGGCGGGGGCCTCATGTCGGTGATGCGCGGCGGCCGGGTGTTCGAGAAGGTGGGGGTCAATGTCTCGACCGTCTACGGCACGCTGGGCGCGCGGGCGCAAAAGGCGATGGCGGCGCGCGGCGTGCCGGGGATGGCGGAGGATCCGCGCTTCTGGGCCTCGGGCATTTCGCTGGTGGCGCATATGCAGAACCCGCATGTGCCGGCGGTGCACATGAACACGCGGATGTTCTGGACGCCGGGGGCATGGTGGTTCGGCGGCGGGTCGGACCTGAACCCCTGCATCGAATATGCCGAGGATACAACGCATTTCCACGCGACCCAGAAGGCCCATCTCGATCCGCATGGGGCGGAGCATTACCCAAGTCTCAAGGCCTGGGCGGACGAGTATTTCTTCGTGCCGCACCGGGGCCGCGCGCGGGGTGTGGGCGGGATCTTCATGGACGACCAGAATACCGGCGACTGGGAGGCCGATTTCGCGCTGACGCAGGATATCGGGCGCGCTTTCCTGCCGGCCTATGTGCCGCTGGTCGAACGGCGGCGGGGAACGGCGTGGAGCGAGGCGGACAAGGACACGCAGCTGGTGCATCGCGGCCTTTATGCCGAATACAACCTTGTCTACGACCGGGGCACGAAATTCGGGCTCGAGACCGGGCATGACGCGAATGCCGTGCTGATGAGCCTGCCGCCGCTGGCGAAGTGGGTGTAAGAGGGCGTCTTCCGCTCAGCCAGCCAGTTCCGCGATGATCGCCTCGGCCGCCGCCTTCGGATCGGTGGCCTGCCATACGGGACGGCCGACGACGATATGGTCGGCCCCGGCGGCGATGGCGGCGGCGGGGGTGGCGATGCGCTTCTGGTCGCCATCTGCGCTGCCTGCGGGCCGCACGCCGGGGGTGACGATCAGCTTGCCCCGCGCCTCGGGCAGGGCGCGGATCGTTGCTGCTTCCTGTGGCGAGGCGATGACGCCATCGGCCCCGGCGGCGAATGCGCGGGCGGCGCGTTCGGTGACGAGGTCGGCGATCTCGCCGTCACGATAAAGGCAGGCGTCCAGATCGGCCCGGTCAAGCGAGGTGAGGATCGTCACGGCAAGGACCCTCATTCCCGAGGCCCCCGCGCCGGTGCGCGCCGCCGCCACGACCTGCGGATCGCCGTGGACGGTCAGGAAATCGAGGTCGAACCGCGCGAGGCCGCGCACCGCCGCCTCGACCGTCGCGCCGATGTCGAACAGCTTCATGTCAAGGAAGATGCGCTTGCCGTGTTCGTCCTTCAGTTCGCGCGCCAGGGCCAGGCCCCCGCCGGTCAGCATGCCCAGCCCGATCTTGTAGAATGTGCCCGCATCCCCGATCCGCGTGGCCAGCTCGAGCCCGGCATGGGCGTCGGGCACATCGAGGGCGATGATCAGGCGGTCGTCGGGCATCGGGGCCTCCTTCCGGGTTGGGTCGGTCTTGCGGGGGGGCGGTCCGGGTGTCAAGGCTTCGGGGGTCAGGTGAAAGGGGCAAGCGATGGCCATTCTGCTTGAGGTCTGCGTGGACAGCCCGGACGGGGTGATCGCCGCCGCGAAGGGTGGGGCGGACAGGTTGGAACTCTGTTCCGCGCTGGCCCTTGGCGGGCTGACGCCGACGACGATCACGATGGCGGGGGCCGGTCTGCTTGGCATCCCGGCTGTGGCGATGATCCGCCCCCGTGCGGGCGATTTCGTCTGGTCGGCGGAAGAGGTCGATCACATGCGCGCCGAGATCGACGAGGCGGTCGAGATGGGGATGGCAGGCGTCGTTCTGGGCGCGAACCGGCCCGACGGGCGGCTGGATGCCAAAGTGCTGCGGGTCTTGCGCGCGCAGGTGCCAGAGGGGGTCGAGACGGTGCTGCACCGCGCCATCGACCTGACGCCCGATCCGGTTGAGGCGGTGGAGACGGCGGTCGCTCTGGGGTTCGACCGGATCCTCACCTCGGGCGGGGCGGTGACGGCGGCCGAGGGGCTGGGCCGGTTGCGCGCGATGCTGGACAGGGCCGGGGGACGCATCACGATCATGCCTGGATCGGGGATCACGGCGGAAAATGTGGCGGCACTTCTGGCGCTACTGCCGGTGGGTGAGGTGCATGCCTCTTGTGCCGCCGACCTGCCTCAGGCGGCGCGGGCGGTGGCGATGGGGTTCACCGGGCCGTTGCGGCGCGAGACGGACCGGGGCCGCGTCAGGGCGCTGCGTAAGGCGCTTGACCAACTCGGTTGAGGCTTTTTTGCCACGGTGCCCTTGCGCGGGTCGGGCCGCTTTCCCAGATACATCCCGAGGCCCGAAGGGTTCTGTGCCGCAAGTCGGGCAGGGTCCGGAAAGGGCGCTTTGAAAGAGGAGAGTGACGATGAACTTGGAGAAGTTCACCGAGCGGTCGCGCGGCTTCCTGAATGCCGCCCAGACGATCGCCATGCGGGAAAGCCACCAGCGGCTGATGCCCGAACACCTGCTGAAAGCCCTGATGGACGATGCCGAGGGACTGGCCGCGAACCTGATCGCGCGGTCCGGCGGCGATGCGGCGCGCGTGCGCGAGGCGGCCGATCTGGCGGTCACGAAACTGCCGCAGGTGTCGGGCGATGCGGGGCAGATCTATGTCGATACCTCGCTTGCCCGCATTCTGGACGAGGCCGAGAAGGTGGCGACCAAGGCGGGCGACAGTTTCGTGCCAGTCGAGCGCATCCTGATGGCGCTGGCGATGGTCAAGTCGAAGGCCAAGGACGCGCTGGATGCCGGCAAGGTCACGGCGCAGGCCCTGAATGCGGCTGTGAACGATGTCCGCAAGGGCCGCACCGCCGATACGGCCGGGGCCGAGGCGGGCTATGAGGCGCTCAAGAAATACGCCCGCGACCTGACCGAGGCCGCCCGCGAAGGCAAGATCGACCCGATCATCGGCCGCGACGAGGAGATTCGCCGCTCGATGCAGGTGCTGTCGCGGCGGACGAAGAACAATCCCGTCCTGATCGGCGAACCCGGCGTCGGCAAGACGGCGATCGCCGAGGGGCTTGCGCTGCGCATCGTCAATGGTGACGTGCCGGAATCCTTGCGCAACAAGAAGCTGCTCGCGCTCGACATGGGCGCGCTGATCGCGGGCGCAAAGTATCGCGGCGAGTTCGAGGAGCGGCTGAAGGCCGTGCTGAACGAGATCACGGCGGCGGCGGGCGAGATCATCCTCTTCATCGACGAGATGCACACGCTTGTGGGTGCCGGCAAGGCCGATGGCGCGATGGATGCGGCCAACCTGATCAAGCCGGCGCTGGCGCGGGGCGAATTGCACTGCGTGGGGGCGACCACGCTGGATGAATACCGCAAATATGTCGAAAAGGACGCGGCCCTTGCCCGGCGGTTCCAGCCGATCATGGTAAACGAACCCACGGTCGAGGACACCATCAGCATCCTGCGCGGCATCAAGGAGAAGTACGAACTGCACCACGGGGTGCGGATCAGCGACTCGGCCCTTGTCGCGGCGGCGACGCTGTCGCACCGCTATATCAGCGACCGTTTCCTGCCGGACAAGGCGATCGACCTGATGGACGAAGCCGCCAGCCGCCTGCGGATGGAGGTGGATTCGAAGCCCGAGGAGCTTGACGCGCTCGACCGGCAGATCCTGCAGCTGCAGATCGAGGGCGAGGCGTTGAAGAAGGAAGATGACGCGGCCTCGAAGGACCGGCTCGAGAAGCTCGAGAAGGAACTCTCGGACCTGCAGGAGCAATCGGCCAGCATGACGGCACGCTGGCAGGCGGAACGGGACAAGCTCGACTCGGCCCGCACGCTGAAGGAACGGCTGGACCGGGCGCGGGCAGATCTGGAGATTGCCAAGCGGGAAGGCAACCTGGCCAAGGCGGGCGAGCTGTCCTATGGCGTGATCCCCCAGCTTGAGCGGGAACTGGCTTCGGCTGAAACTGAAAGCGAAGGCCCGATGGTGGAAGAGGCCGTCCGCCCCGAGCAGATCGCCGAGGTGGTGGAGCGCTGGACCGGCATCCCGACCTCGAAGATGCTCGAGGGCGAGCGGGACAAGCTTCTGCGCATGGAAGACGAGCTTGGCCGGCGTGTGATCGGGCAGCGGGCGGCGGTTCATGCCGTCTCGAACGCGGTGCGCCGCGCGCGGGCGGGCCTGAGTGACGAGAACCGGCCGCTTGGCAGTTTCCTGTTCCTGGGGCCGACCGGGGTGGGCAAGACGGAACTGACCAAGGCGGTGGCCGAGTTCCTGTTCGACGATGATCAGGCGATGACCCGGATCGACATGTCGGAATTCCAGGAGCAGCATTCGGTTGCCCGTCTGATCGGCGCGCCTCCGGGCTATGTCGGCTATGACGAGGGCGGGGTGCTGACCGAGGCGGTGCGGCGCAGGCCCTATCAGGTGATCCTGTTCGACGAGGTCGAAAAGGCCCATCCAAAGGTGTTCGACGTGCTCTTGCAGGTCTTCGATGACGGGCGGCTGACGGACGGGCAGGGCCGGACGGTGGACTTCAAGAACACGCTGATCGTGCTGACATCGAACCTTGGCACCCAGGCGCTGAGCCTGCTGCCCGAAGGCGAGGTGTCCGATGGGGCCCGGGCCGAGGTGATGGAGGCGGTCCGGCGTCATTTCCGGCCCGAGTTCCTGAACCGTCTGGACGACATGATCATCTTCGACCGGCTGAGCCGGGCGGATATGGACGGGATCGTCACGATCCAGCTTGGGCGCTTGCAGAAGCGGCTTGCGGCGCGGAAGATCGAGCTTGAGCTTGATCACGACGCGCTGCGCTGGCTGGGGGACGAGGGCTACGACCCGGTCTATGGCGCGCGGCCCCTCAAGCGGGTGATCCAGCGGGCGCTGCAGGACCAGCTTGCGGGCATGTTGCTGGCCGGCGAGGTGAAGGACGGCGAGACCATTCCGGTGACGGCGGGGGCCGAGGGGCTGATCGTGGGGAACCGGGTGGCGGGGTCGAACCGGCCCAAGCCACAGGATGCGGTGGTGCATTGATCGGACGAGGTAGGGCGGGGTTAACCCCGCCCTACGGGGTTGCGCGACGGCCATGAAAGCAAGGCGCCCCGGCAGATCGCTCTGCCGGGGCGCTGTGTTTCAGAGGCCTGACCGATTACATCGGCGGCATGATCACGCCGTCGATGACGTGGATCACGCCGTTCGAGGCTTCGATGTCGGCCTGAACCACATTCGCGCCGCCCACGGTTACGCCGGCATCAGTGACGCAGATCGTCACATCGGCGCCGTTGACGGTGGGCACGTCGTTGCAGCCCTCGGCCAGATCGCCCGACATCGCGAGCGCCGGGACGACATGGTAGGTCAGGATCGCGGTCAGCGTCGGGATGTCTTCGAGGAGGGCTTCGACCGTGCCTTCGGGCAGGGCGGCGAACGCCTCGTCCACGGGCGCGAATACAGTGAAGGGTCCTTCACCCTTCAGCGTGTCGACCAGATCGGCAGCCGTGACAGCAGCGACCAGCGTGTCGAAGTTGTTGGCGGCGACAGCCGTGTCGACGATATCCATTGCCTGAGCAGCGGCAGCAGAGCCGATGACGGCGGCGGTGGTCAGCGTCAGCGCGGTATGGCGAAACATTGGTAATCTCCCAGGTATTGAGCAATGCCGTGTTGGCATCGCATCAGATAACGCATCCTGCGTCGTTTTGGATCATCACCAAGAAAACGTTAACGCGGTTGAAATCCGGCCTTCTCGCGCTAAGCCGCAGGCCGTTTCGGAATCAACTCACAGTGGGTTCAGCAAAGGTGAGGTTGCGTGATCTCCGGAGCCGCCCGTTTGTCGCGCCGGGGAAATTGATGCCCCATGATCCGGTTTGCGTGTTACCACGTTTCAGGACGGTATGGCACATGAATTGGTGGAGAGAGACACGATGGCGCACCGCTGGACGAACGACCTGAGCCGGGATGATGTCACGCCCAGATCGGTCTGGCTGAACCGTCGCCAGATCCTTGCCGGTCTGGCCGGAGCGGGGGCGGTGGGGATCGGTGGCCCGGTCGCGGCTGACGACGGACTACAGCCCAACACGCTCGAAGAGATCCGCAGCTACAACAATTTCTACGAATTCGGCCTCGGCAAGGAAGATCCGATGCGCAACGCGGGCGCCATGGTGACCGAGCCTTGGTCGATCCGGGTCGAAGGCCTTGTCGACCGGCCGGGGGACTATTCCCTGTCGGACCTGACCGATGGTCTGACGGTCGAGGACCGCATCTACCGCTTCCGCTGCGTCGAGGCATGGTCGATGGTCATCCCCTGGAACGGGATCGAGCTTGCCGACATTCTTGAGCGGGTCGGGGTGCAGGAGGGTGCGCGCTATGTGGCCTTCGAGACGGTGGTCCAGCCCGAGGTGATGATCGGTGTCCAGCGCCGTGTCATCGAGTTTCCCTATGTCGAGGGGTTGCGCATCGACGAGGCGATGCACCCTCTTACCCTTCTGGCGACCGGTATCTATGACGAGCCGATGGCGAACCAGAACGGCGCGCCGATCCGGCTGGTGGTGCCGTGGAAATACGGCTTCAAGTCGATCAAGTCGATCGTGCGCATCTCGGTTGTCGCGGAGGAACCGCCGACGACCTGGAGCCGCGCGAACCCGCGCGAATACGGCTTCTATGCCAATGTGAACCCGCAGGTCGACCATCCCCGCTGGAGCCAGGCGACCGAGCGGCGGATCGGTGGAGGCCTTTTCAACCGGCGGCAGGACACGCTGATGTTCAACGGCTATGAGGACGAGGTGGCCCATCTCTACGACGGGATGGACTTGAGCCGCTTCATCTGAGGGCCGGCTGGCGATGGCACATGCCATGGTTGTCCGGATCAACGGCGGGCTGCGCCAGGTGCCGCCCGGCGTGATATACGCGCTTGGTGTTGGCTGGGCCGGCTGGTTGTTCTGGCGCGGCCTGACCGGTGACCTCGGGGTCGAGCCGATCAACGCGCTCGAGCGGGCTTATGGCGACATTGCGATCAAGCTCATGATCGCGACGCTTGCCGTGACGCCGCTGCGCCACTGGACGGGGTTGAACCTCTTGCGATTCCGGCGGGCGCTTGGTCTGGCCTGCTTCGGCTTTGTCCTCGCGCATCTTGCGGTCTGGGCCCTGCTTGATGTGCAGGTCGTTTCGGCGCTGTGGGACGATGTCGTGAAGCGACCCTATGTGACGGTGGGGATGCTGTCGTTCCTTCTTCTGGTGCCGCTTGCCGTGACATCGAACGATCTGTCGGTGCGCCGCATGGGGGCCGCGTCATGGCGGGGGCTGCACCGGCTGACCTATCCCGCCGCCGTGCTTGCCGCGCTGCACTATCTTTGGATCGCCAAGGGATTCGACATCTCGGCGATTCTCCATGCCGTGGTGATCGTGGCGCTTCTGGCGCTGCGCTTGCGGGGCCGGACACGGGTGCAGATGGCACGATAGGCTGTGGCCGCTCTGGTGCATGTGCGGCCATCAGCCACCAGATGGTGTAGGATGGTTGTCGCCGAAGGGTCGGAACAGGCTGCCGGCGGCCCGGAAGGAGCGCAAGATTGCGCCAAGGCACCAATTTTTCGACATAAAGTTACGCCGTCATAAAAATGTGGGAATCTTCAAATCGCCTCTTGATCAGGCAGGAGGCAATCCGTAAATACCCCCTCACCGGCGACGCAGTGATGCAGCGCCGGGGCGCCAGACGGACCCGCAAGGGTGACGAGACGCGAAAAACCCAGGCAGTGACAGGCGGGCGCGCCGAACAAGACAGGGCGCACCGAACCGTTTTTGTCTGTGGAGCTCTTTGACATGTATACGCATTGAAGGGATATGCGGGCGGTTTGGGTCTATTTTCGATGGATCTGACGTCTGTATATCGCGCCACTAGGGGGTTCGCTTCCGATGATGTGGTGTCAGCTTCGCTGTTTTTGTGGTTTCTGTTCCTTATGGGACTGAAGCACGAGACAGAGACTGTTCCGGTCTTAGCCGGCCGGAACGATGTGCAGAGGTTTGAACGTCAAGGACAGGTCTTTCGGGGCCTTTCAACTTGAGAGTTTGATCCTGGCTCAGAACGAACGCTGGCGGCAGGCTTA
>JAFIEN010000161.1 GCA_020832515.1 Rubellimicrobium sp.
GACCCGGACGGGGAATTTCGTCTCATAGACCTCGGCCGGCAGGTTGCGGAAGCCGCCGTTGACAAGGTTGATGAGCGCGCTTTCGCCATCCGCCCCGTTGGTGCCACCCCAGCCGCCCGCCGTGGGTTCGACGGAAATCCACTGCCCGCGCGTCTTGTCCATGGAAAAGAACGCCGAGACCATGGAATCCCCGTAATGCGCGGCCGTGGCCCGTTCGGGCATCGCCTCGGACAGGCAGGAGATCACCAGATCGCCCAGCAGGCCCAGCCCGGTGAAATACCACTCGCAGGCAGCCGGTTCGCGGGCGTTGAACAGGCATTCGTCGGGGATCCGCACCTCCATGGTCGAAAACGACCCGCCGGTGATCGCCCGGTCTGGATTGATCATTGTCTTGTAGGCCAGCCGCAGCAGCGATTCGGTCTGCACCGCGCCGCAGTTGATCGACCCCTGCACCGGGCCTGAGGTACCGGCGAGGTCGATGATCATCCGGTCGCCGTCGATAGTCAGCGAACAGGCGATGCGGACGGGGTCGTCGGTGACGCCGTCGTCATCCAGATAACCCTCGCGGAAATAGGTCCCGTCCTTCAGCGCCGAGATCGCCTCGCGGTCAAGGATGCGGGCCTGTTCGAAGATGTTCTCGCAAGAGGCGCGGAAGGTCTCGTATCCGATCCGGTCAAGCAACTGGCCAAGCCGCCGCTCGCCCGTGCGGATCGCGGTGATCTGGGCGTTGAGGTCACCCAGCGTCATTTCCTTCAGCCGGGTGTTGCGGGTCAAAAGGTCGAACCATTCCGGGATCGGTTCGCGCGCCTTGACGATCCGGGTGGGGCCAAGCCGCAGCCCTTCGTGGAAGATCGAGGTCGATCCCATGGTCGAACCCGGGTCGATCGCGCCGATATCCTGCCAATGGGCGCGGGCGGCGCCGAAACCCACAAGCTGGCCCTGATGGAACATCGGGCCGACGGCGGTCACATCGTGCAGATGGGTGCCCTGCAGGTAGGAATCGTTCAGGATGAAGATATCGCCTTCGCCGATATCGTCTCCGTAACGCTCCATCACCAGCTTCACGCAGGCGTCGATCGCGCCCACGAACAGCGGCACGCCGGTCGACTGGCCCAGCATGTTGCCGTCGCGGTCCAGAAGGGCGACCGCGCTGTCGCGGCCTTCGTAGATGACCGCCGAAAAGGCCGACCGCCAGAGCGCCGCATTCATGTCCTGCGCGCAGGAAATCACGAAATTGCGGACGACTTCGGTGGTGATCGGGTCTGCCGTGCGCTTTTCCATGATCAGGCCTCCTTGCCTTTGGTCAGGGACATGTGGCCGCCCGCGATCACCGTGATGCGCCAGCCGGGGGGGACGAGGGTGGTTGCCGTATCCTCTTCGATGATCGCGGGGCCGGTGATCGTCTCGCCCATCGCCAGGGCCGCGCGCTGATGGATCGCGGTGGGCATGGCCTGGCCGTCGAAGATCACGTCGCGGTAGCGGACGGGGTGGGGGGTGGCGCTGTCGGGATCGGGCATGGCGGGGCGTTCCAGCCGGCCAAGGGCCGCGACGCGCAGGTTGGCCACCTCCATCCGCGAGGTTTTCGAGGAATGGCCGTATTGGCGTTCATAGGCCGCGTCGAAATCGGCGCGGGCCTTGGCCATGTCCACATCGCCCGGCGTGACAGGGATCGACAGGACATATTCCTGCCCTTCGTAGCGGAAATCGGCGAAGCGTTCAAAGCTGATGGCGTCATCCCCCAGCCCCTCGCGGTGCAGGTAGTCGCGGCCCTGCTGTTCCAGCGCCTCGTATTGCGCCTTCAGGTCGGCGGGGTCGATCTGGTCCCAGTAGCCATAGTAGGTGGCCTTGAAATCGTGCCGCATGTCGGTTTGCAGCATCCCCCAGGCGGAAAAGGCGCCGGGATGGACCGGGATGATGACCTCGGAGATTTCGAGCTGTTCGGCCAGCGCCGCCGCCTGTGCCGGGCCCGCGCCACCATAGGCCAGAAGGGCGAAGTCGCGCGGGTCGATGCCGCGCTTGATGGTGATGGTGCGGATCGCGTCGGCCATCTTGGCGTTGACGATGTCGATGATCCCCTGCGCCAGCGCCGCCGGTTCCAGACCGAAACTGGCGCCGAGCGCCTGCATCGCGCCAAGCGATGCATCGCGGTCGAGCGGCATCTCGCCGCCCGAGAAGTTCGCCCCGTCCAGCCGGTGCAGCACAAGGTTCGCGTCGCTGACCGTGGGTTCCGTGCCCCCGCGCCCGTAGCAGGCCGGGCCGGGCATGGAGCCTGCCGATTGCGGACCCACCCGCAGGGCGCGCGCCTCTTCCCAGGCGATGGAGCCGCCGCCCGCGCCGATGACGTGGATGTCCACGACCGACATCTGCACGGGCAGCCCTTCCAGCATCGTTTCGGTCGAGCTTGAGGGCTGGCCGTCCACGATCAGGCTGGCATCGAACGAGGTGCCGCCCATGTCGACGCAGATCAGGTTGGGCCTACCGATCGCCCCGGACAGGGCCGCCCCGCCGATCGCCCCGCCGACCGGGCCGGACAGGAGCGTTTGCAGCGGGATCTCGGCCGCGGCCTTGGCCGTCATCGCGCCGCCGTTCGATTCCATCACATGCACCAGCCCGCCCTCGGGCAGGGTATCGGCCAGCTTGTCGATCAGCGTTTCCAGATAGCGCCGCACCACGGGGGCGGTGAAGGCGTCCATCGCCGTGGTCGAGGTCCGGTCGAATTCCCGCCATTCGGGCGAGACCTTGTGAGACAGCGTCACCGGCACGCCGGGCAGGTTCTTCGCAAGGTATTCCGCCGCCGCGATCTCATGCGCCGGGTTGACGTAGGAAAAGAGGAAGCAGACCGCGACCGCCTCGATCCCGCGCTCTTTCGCGGCGGCGATGAACGGGTCGAGGTCGGACAGGTCGATGGGGGTGACCACATCGCCGGTCGCGGCGATGCGTTCGGTCACTTCGAACGTGTCGGCGGGGGCGGCAAGGGGTTTGGGTTTCTTCCAGCGGATCGAGAAGATCTCGCCCCGGTCGTTGCCCTGGATGCGGTAGACATCCTTAAAGTTCCGCGTCGTCACCAGCCCGACCCGCGCACCACGCCGGGTAAGGACCGAGTTCAGCCCGACCGTCGTGCCGTGAATGAAGAAATCGACCCGCTCACCTTCGCCCAGGCCCTTCTCGATCCCGTTCAACACGCCAAGGGCGGGGTTTTGGGGCGTGGACAGCACCTTGGTCGCGCGGCAATGGCCGGTTTCGGTGTTCTGGAAGACGATGTCGGTGAAGGTGCCGCCGATATCGGCAGACACGCGATAGGACGCTGGCATCGGACCCTCCGCTTGCATGATCTGAGGCGATGCTAACAAAATACAAACTTAATGCAAGCCGTCGCAAGATGCGCTATTGATGGATCAACGGATGGGGAATCTCATGCCCGGCAGCGTGATTGCCGGTGGAGAGAGGATCATGAGCGAGCATCAGTCTGAGCAGAACCGCCGCATCCGGGGAGCCGTGACCGTGTCCGACACCCTGCGCGAGGATATCCTGTCGATGCGCATGGCGCCGGGTTCGGCCATCGACGAGGTGGCCCTTGCCGCCCGGTTCGGCCTGTCGCGCACCCCGGTGCGCGAGGCGTTGGTGGCGCTGGAAGGCGAACGTCTGGTCACCTTCCTGCAGAACCGCACCACCATCGTGACGCCGCATTCGATGGAGAATGCGAACGATTACCTCGATCTGCTGACCCTGCTCAGCCGGGCGGTGTTCCGGCAGGCGGCAGAACGGCGGCAGGACGAGGATCTGGCGGAATTGCGCGCCCTGTCCGCCGATCTGGGGCGGGCGGTGGCGGTGGGCGAGATCGACGGGATCGAACAGGCCGACCTCGCCCTCAAGCGGCGGATCTGCACGGCGACCACCAACTTCTTCTTCCAGCGGCATTACCCCAGCTGCCTTGACAGCGGGCGGCGGACGATGCGGCTGCACTATTATCCCTTCGCGACACGGACCGAGCTCGAGGGTGCTGCGGCCTCGTTCCAGAGCCTGCTCGACGCCATCGAGGCGCGCGACATGGCCGAATGCGATGCCATCGCGACATGGATGATCGCGGATGTTGTAATGGTGCTGCAACGCTCGATCCAGCCGGGGGATGCAGCGTTGATGCCGATCGAGACGGCCGCCGTGACACGGCTGGAGGGGTTGGGATGACGCTTTCGGGCGAGGCCATCGCCAGCGCGGTCGCGTCGGATTTCGACCGGCAGGTCGACTGGCTCTCGCATCTGGTGTCGTTCGATTCGACGCGCGGGAACGAAGAAGCCTGTCAGGACTGGCTCTCCGTGGAATTGGCCGCGCGTGGCTATGCGGTTGACCGCTATACGCTGGCCGAGGTGGCGCTGGAGGGCGCGCCCGGTGCCTCGCCCGTGGTCGATACCGATTATGCTCATGCCGTGCAGGTGGTGGCGACGCATCGGGTGGAGCGGCCCGAGGGGCGCTCGCTGATCCTGCAGGGGCATGTCGACGTGGTGCCGCCCGGCGCGCCGGAGCTTTGGTCCCGCCCGCCGTTTCAGCCGGTGGTGATCGACGGCTGGCTGCACGGGCGGGGATCGGCCGACATGAAGGGCGGCGTCTCGGCCATTGTCTTTGCGCTGGATGCGCTGGCGCGGCTGGGGTGGGAACCTGCCTCGACCCTGCATGTGCAGACGGTGACCGAAGAGGAATGCACCGGCAACGGCGCGGTCTCGACCATCCTGCGGGGCTACCGGGCGGATGCGGTGCTGATCCCCGAAAGCATGGGCCACAGGATCATCCGGGCCGAGCTTGGATCGGTCTGGTTCCGCCTGCGCATCCTCGGAAAGCCGGGGCATGCGCTGGCCGATGCCGCACCGGGGGGGCATGCGATCCTGGCGGCGCAGGACTACATCGCGGCCCTTCAGGCGCTGACCGCCGCGATAAATCAGGGCGCGAAGGATCATCCGTGGTTCGGCACCATCCCCAACCCCGTCAAGTTCAACCCCGGCCGGATCCGGGGGGGCGACTGGCTGGGATCGGTCCCGTCCTGGTGCGAGCTTGACTGCCGCCTCTCGGTGCTGCCGGGGCAGGATCTGGGCGAGTTGCGCGACCGGATCACGGCTTGCGTGGCCGAGTGCGCCGCCGGCCTTGGCACCGCGCCGCCGCGCCTTGACTGGATCGGCTATCAGGCCGACGGCCATGTCATCGCCCCCGGCGGTGCGGCCGAGGCGGCGCTTGAGCGGGCGCATCGCGGCGTGATCGGCACGCCGCTGGAGCCCGTCTGCCTGACCGCCACCAGCGACGGGCGCATCTACGACCATTACCACGGCATGCCCACACTGGTGTACGGCGGCATCGGTCGCGGCCTGCATGCGCCGGACGAGGCGGTGGATCTGACCTCGCTGAGGCAGACGACCGAGGTGATCGCCCGTTTCATCGCCGATTGGTGCGGCCTGAGGGAAAGGGGCTAGAGCGGGATGGCCGAATTGGGGCGCGCATCGGCGGCGATATACGACCGTATCTGCCGGACGATCCGGTCGGCATGGGTGCCGGCAAGGCTGTCGGCAAGCGCCACATCGCCCGCGCGGATCGCGGCGATCATGTCGTCATGTTCCCTCACATATTCGGGGGGCAGATGATCGTCGAAGGACCGATAGTAAAGCCGCAGGATGCGCAGCCCTTCGTCCAGAAGCCGCTCGAACAGGTCGGTGTAGTAGCGGTTGCCGCCTGCCCGGGCGATGGCCACGTGGAAATCGCGGTTGACGATGATCATCGCCACAACATCGCGGGCGGCGACGGCAGCCTCATACTCGTGCTGCAGCGCCTCGATGGCGGTCAGGTCGGCCCCGCTGCGGTTCAGCGCGGCCAGACGGGTGGTCACGCGATACATCAGCGTCAGCGCGTCAAAGAAATGCGGCAGGTTCAGGAAATCGATCTGCGACACGATCGTCGCCCGGTTGGGCAGGTTGGTGATCAGCCCCTCGGCCGCCAGCCTGACCAGAGCCTCGCGCACCGGGGTGCGCGACAGGCCGAAGCGGACGGAAAGCTGCGCCTCGTCGATGGTGCTGCCCGGCGCAAGGGTCAGGGCGATGATCTCGGATTTCAGGGTGGCATAGACATGCTGCACCCCCGATCCGCGCCGTGGTCCGTCACTGGCTTCCATGCGTCCGATGCCCCTCTGGCCGAAGCAGAACCTTGCGCCGACGGTAGGGAGGCCAACCAGTCGATGCAATGTATAATCACTGTCGACAAAACCCTGGCCCCGCGCTACCGATGGTCGCCGGCAGGGGGTGTCGGTTCACCTGAGCAAGGGCCTTTCGGGTTCCTGATGCAACCCGGCCCGTGCCTGACGGGCGCGGGACAACCCCACAGCAGCCATAACGAAAGAAGTGCCGCAAGATGACCCTGACCGCCTACGTGAATGCCCGCCTGCCCGACCTCGACCGGGGCGCGCTGACCGCGCCGACCACCCTGATCGTCCGCGATGGCCGGATCGAAGGGACCGGGGGGCCGGTTCCCGAGGGGGCCGAGGTGATCGACCTTGGCGGGCTGACGCTGGTGCCGGGGCTGATCGACTGCCATTTCCATGTGGTGGCCTGGAGCCTTGACCTGTGGTCGAACGTCATCGCCCCTGACAGCCTTGCCGCGCTGCGCGCCGCACGGGTGATGGAGGGGTTGCTGGCGCAGGGCTTTACCACCGTGCGGGATCTGGGCGGGGCGGATGTCGGCCTTGTCCGTGGCGTCGATGAGGGGTTCATCGACGGCCCCGACCTTGTGATCTGCGGCAAGGGCCTGTCGATGACGGGCGGGCACACCGACCTGCGCCACCGCACCGACACGCGCCCCGATGCGATGGGCTGGCGGCTGGGGAACATGGGGGTGCTGGTCGACGGCGTCGATGACGTGCGCCGCGCCTGCCGCAAGATGATCAAGGAAGGCGCGCGCTTCATCAAGGTGATGGCGAATGGCGGCGTATCCTCGCCCAATGATCCGATCGACGGGCTGCAATATTCGGATGACGAGATTCGGGCGATGGTCGAAGAGGCGGGGAATGCGGGCACCTATGTGGCCGCGCATGTCTATTCCGACGCCTCGATCCGCCGCTGCGTGAAGCTGGGCATCAAGTCGCTGGAACATTGCAACCTGATCAGGCCCGAGACCGCCGCCATGGCCGCCGAGGCCGGTTGCATCGCGATCCCCACGCTGGCCGCCACCGAGGGGCTCAAGCGCGAAGGGGCGGCGCTGGGGCTGGGCGAGGCGGAACAGGCCAAGATCGACGTGGTCCGCGACGGCGGGCGCAACTCGCTGGCCATCATGCGCGATGCGGGCCTGCCGATGGCCTATGGGACCGACCTGCTTGGCCCCCTGCGCAAGTTCGGCGGGCTGGAATTCCCGCTTCTGGCCGAGGTTCTGACCCCGTCCGAGATCCTGCGCGGCATGTGGGAGGCGGGCGCGCGGCTGTGCCGGATGGAGGGGCAGATCGGCACGCTCGCCCCCGGCGCGCGGGCCAATCTGGTGGCCTTCGACGCCGATCCCTTTGCCGATATCGCGGCCCTTGGCCGGCCAGACGAGACGCTGCGCATGGTCATCCGCGACGGCCAGACCCGCATCGACCGGAGGGTCGCGGCATGACCACGCCTCTTGCACAGGCCTTTCGCCTTGCCGCAGGCCCCCGGCCCACGCGGGCGGTGTTCGACTTCGCACTTGCCGGGCTGCGCGCCGATCCGGGATCACGGCTTACCACCGCCTCGGTCTATGACCTCAAGAACATGCGGGTGCGGCGGGTCTTTTCCGATGCGCCCGCCGAATATCCCGTGGGCAATTTCAAGCGGATCGAGCGCAACCGTTATTTCGAGACGGTGATCGCGGGCAAGCGCCCCTTCGCCTCGACCACGATCGAGGAGATCGCGACCGTCTTTTTCGACTGGGAAAAGATCCGCGCGCTGGGATGCGAATCGAACGTGAACATCCCCGCCGTGGTCGATGACAGGGTGATCGGCTCGGTCAATCTGCTGCACGAGGCGGGGCATTTCACCCCCGACCGCGTCGCCCGCGCGCTTGAATGGCAGCCGGTGATCACGCTGGCCTTCCTGCTTCTTGATCGCGACGGCCCCGACACGGCCAGCTTTCTGCCCGCCGACCAGCGCGCAGCCGAAGCTGCGGTGATCGAGGGCTGATCACCATCCGGCAGGCGCACCGAGCGCACCTGTCCTGTCCCCGGCCCGAGTTGGGCCGGTTTAGCAAGTTCCCGATGCTTCCCCCTAACCAACAGGCCCCTACCCAACAGGAGAGTGAGATGACCAAGAAACTGATCGCGGCGGCGCTGGCCGCAACCATCCTGACGCCGATGACCGCGACCGCGCAGGACGACACTATCCGCATCGCCTTCCTCGCCGCATCCAGCCAGAACGGCTATAACGACGCCACCTGGCAGGGCATCCAGGCCGCCGCGGCCGAGATGGGCAATGTCGAGGTCGAGATCTTCGACGGCGAGTTCAACGCCGTCGTCCAGTTCTCGCAGGTCGAGGACATCATCGCCGGTGGCCGGTTCGACGGGATGATCGTCGCGCCGAACGATACCGTCGGCATCGCCACCGCGCTGGAAGAGGCGACGGAGGCCGGGCTTCTGGTCGCCTCGGTCCTGTTCCCGGTCGGACCGGAACTGACAGTGATGGAGCCGCAGGTGCCGGGCCTGATCACCACCGTCGCCAGCAATGCCGCCGACGGCGCGCAGGCGCAGGCGAACGAGGTTGTGGCCTTCTGCGCCGACAAGGACCCCTGCAACGTGGTCGTGATGATCGGCCAGCTGATCTTTCCCTTCGACAACATCCGTTACGAGAACATGATCGAGGTGCTGGACCAGCACGACAACATCAGCGTCGTCGCCACCGGCGAAGGCAACTACAGCCCCGATGCCTCGCTGACCGCGTTCCAGAACATCCTGCAGGCCAATCCCGATGTGCATGCCGTGCTGTCGAATGCCGAC
>JAFIEN010000162.1 GCA_020832515.1 Rubellimicrobium sp.
CACCTCGGGGCCGCGGGGGGGGGGCGGGGGGCCGCCCCCCCCCCCCCCCCACACCGCATCGGCTGAGGCGATCGGGCCCCGCGTGGCTGTCCGACATGGCCGGGCCAACGCGGCAGGTGTCGCCTTGCGCGAACCGCACAGGGCCCCGCTCAATCCGGGACGTTGTCGATCCCGGACCCACCCAATGGGTGGCAGCGCCCGATGCGCCGCGCCGCCAGCCATGCCCCCTTGATCCCGCCATGCCGTTCGAGCGCCTCAAGCGCATAGACCGAACAGGTCGGCTGAAACCGGCAGCCATGACCGACCCAGGGCGAGGCGACCAGCCGATATCCCCGCACAGGAAGCGACAGGACCCAGGCCAGAGGTGTCATGCGCGCACCCTGTCCGCTGCGCGCGTGTCCGATGCCGGGCGGGATGGTCGCGACGCGTCGGGCCTGGCGGCGTGCACCCGCGCAAGTGCGCGCGCAAGCTCGGCCCGCATCGCGTCGAAATCGGCCTGGGCGGTGGTTTCGGGGCGGCCAATCAGCACATAATCCCACCCCGCCTGTCCATGCTGCGGCACGACTTCGCGCGCGATGGCGCGCAGGCGGCGACGGGCGCGGTTGCGCGCGACCGCATTGCCGACCTTGCGCGAACAGGTGAAACCGATGCGGATCGTGTCGGGCGGGATCGTCGCTGCCTCCTCGGCCTGCCGCGCGCGGGCCTGAAGTCCGAAGGCGAGCAGGTTGAGCCGGGTGGCACGCGCGGCGCGCAGGAAATCAGCCCGCTTGCGCAGGACGCTCAACGAGAGAAAAGCCGCCGGAGCTGGTCCGGCAGCCTGATCTTCGCAATCCGTTCGGCCCCCTTGCGTCATCACGGGGGGCGCGCGCCTCAGGCGCTCAGGACCTTGCGGCCGCGCGCCCGGCGGGCGTTGAGGATCTTGCGGCCGTTCTTGGTCGCCATGCGGGCCCGAAAACCATGGCGCGCCTTGCGCACGCGGTTCGAAGGCTGGAAGGTGCGTTTCATCGCGCGTCACTCCGGTTTTCTGGGCTGTTCTGCGCGCCGGTTCGGATTCGCGCAACACCCCGATTGTTCGAAGCCCGTTCTTTAGGTGCCCCCCGTCGTGCTGTCAACGCGAAGCCGAACGCCATGTATCGGCCCATGTCCCGGAGTGTTTCAGAACCAATCGCCCCGATCAACGAGGCGTGAAGGGGCTATCGCCAGCGCCCCATCTACCGCATCTGAAGGCAGTGATGACGCAACACGAGGCCCGACCGACCGTGAGCAGCACCGATCCGATACCTTCATCCCGATGGGTCAGGCTTCGGCGCAGCCTGCCGCTTGCGGCGATCATGGCGGCCGGCGCCTTCGGCTGGTACATGCTGCGCGACGTCGAGGGCCTGGCACTCCTGCGCGACAACCGCGAGGCGATGCTGGCCTTCCGCGACGCCAACCTGCTGATCGCGATCTCGGTCTTCATGGCGGGCTATGTCCTCGTGGCGGCCCTGTCAGTGCCGGGCGCCACCTTCGTGACGCTGACCGGCGGCTTCCTGTTCGGGGTCTTCCCGGGTGTCCTCTTCAACGTCACCGCCGCAACGCTTGGCGCCACGATCCTGTTCCTTGCCGCCCGCACCAGCCTGGGAGACCGGCTGGCGGCGCGGATGGATGCATCGGAGGGCAAGGTCCGCAAGCTCAAGGAGGGGATCGACGAAAATCAGTGGTCGATGCTGTTCGTCATGCGCCTTCTGCCAGTCGTGCCCTTCTTCATCGCCAATCTCGTGCCGGCGGTAGTGGGCGTGTCGCTCCTGCGGTTCGCCGTCTCGACCTTCTTCGGGATCATGCCCGGCGCACTGGTCTTCACTTCGGTCGGCGCGGGCCTGGGCGAGGTGATCGCGGCAGGAGAGTCGCCAGATCTGGGCGTCATCTTCTCGCCCCCCGTGCTGCTGCCGCTTTTGGGGCTCGCGGCGCTTTCGCTCTTGCCGGTCCTTGCCAAGGCCCTGCGCGTGAAGGGATCGGCGTGATGGAACAGCTCAAGGTCGATCTGTGCATCATCGGGGCGGGTTCCGCGGGCCTGTCGGCAGCTGCCGGAGCCGCGCAGATGGGGGCAAGTGTCGTCCTGATCGAAGGCGGGCAGATGGGCGGCGACTGCCTGAATACCGGCTGCGTGCCGTCCAAGGCGCTGCTGGCCGCCGCCAAGCGCGCCCATGCAATGGAAATGGGGGCCGCTCTGGGTGTGTCGACGACCGGGCCGGTCGTGGATTTCGCCGCGGTCAAGGACCATGTCGCCCGCACCATCGCCACCATCGCACCCATGGACAGCCAGGAGCGCTTCGAGGGCATGGGCGTGCGGGTGATCCGCGACTGGGGCCGCTTCGTCGCGCGCGACCGGGTCCAGGCGGGCGAGGTCGAGGTGACGGCCCGCCGCTTCGTGATCGCGACCGGGTCTCGCCCCCGCATCCCCAAGGTTCCGGGCATCGAGACGGTGGACGTGCTCACCAACGAGACCATTTTCGACCTGCGCACCCGCCCCGAGCATCTGATCGTGCTCGGGGGCGGCCCCATCGGGATCGAGATGGCGCAGGCCCACCGCCGGCTGGGCAGCGCCGTGACCGTGATCGAGGCCGCCCGCGCGCTCGGTGCCGAGGACGAGGCGCCGGCGGCGATGCTGATCGCGCAGCTGCGGGCCGAAGGCGTGACGATCCTCGAGGGCGCACAGGCGGCACGCATCTTCCCCGCAGAAGACGGGGGTGATGCCGGCCAGATCGTGGTCGAGACATCCGACGGCCTGGTGACCGGCAGCCATCTTCTTGTGGCGACTGGACGCGAGGTCGTTCTGGACAGTCTGGGTCTCGATGCGGGCGGGGTGGCGCATGACGCCCGCGGGATCCGGGTCGATGCCTCGCTCAGATCGCTTACCAACCGGCGGGTCTTTGCCGCAGGCGATGCAGCGGGCGGGCTGATGTTCACCCATGTCGCGGGCTATCATGCGGGGGTGATCGTGCGCCGGGCGATGTTCGGCCTGCCCGCCCGCGCAGGCACCGCCCATATCCCCCGCGTCACCTATACCGATCCCGAACTGGCCCATGTCGGCCTGACCGAGGCCGAGGCGCGCCGCCGGCATGGCGCGGCAATCGAGGTGTTCGAGGTGGGGTTCGAGCATAACGACCGCGCCGTGGCCGAAGGGCGGGCGACGGGCATGGCCAGGGTCATCGTCCTGCGTGGCCGGCCCGTGGGGGCCACGATCCTGGGCCCCGGCGCGGGCGAACTGATCGGGATCTGGGCCCTTGCCCTGTCCGCAAGACTGAAAATGTCGGCGATCGCCGGCATGGTTTTGCCCTATCCGACCCTCTCCGAGATTAACAAACGCCTCGCGAGTGCCTATTTCAGTCCCAGATTGTTCAACAGCCCTGCTGTGAGGCGGGTCGTGGAAGCGGTTCAGCGCTGGCTTCCCTGACCCAATCCGGGATGAGTGATGCTGAATTCGTTGTCTGGTCGTTTCCTCGTCCTCACGATCGTCTTCGTGATGCTGGCCGAAGTGATGATCTTCGTGCCGTCGGTGGCGCGGTTCCGGCAGGACTATCTGGAACTGCGTCTTGAACGGGCGCAGATCGCCTCGCTTGCCGTGCTGGCCGAGGAGAGTCTGGAGGCCGATCTCGAACAGGAGCTGCTGACCAATGCCGGCGTCTTCAACGTCGTGCTCAGACGCGACGACATGCGCCAGCTGGCGCTGTCGTCGCCTTTGCCGGGGCCGGTCCATGCGACCTATGACCTGCGCGATCCCTCGACCTTCGTCCTGATCGGCCATGCCATCGGCACGTTGCTCGATCCCGAGAACCGGATCATCCGGGTGATCGGCAATCCCGTGCGCGAAGGGGGTCTGCTGATCGAGGTGACGATGGAGACCGGCCCGCTTCGGGCGGCAATGATCGACTACGGGATCAATATCCTGTTCCTGTCGGCGATCATCTCGGTCGTGACCGCGGCGCTGCTGTTCCTTGCGGTGCGGGTCCTGCTGGTCAAGCCCATCGAGGGGGTGGTCGGGCACATGAAGCGTTATGCCGAGGCCCCCGAGGATGCCCGCCGCATCATCCGGCCCGCAGCGCGGGTGAAGGATCTGCGCGACGCCGAAGAGGCGCTCCAGTCGCTCCAGACCCAGCTGACCGCGTCGCTGCGCCAGAAGGAACGGCTGGCCCAGCTTGGCGGTGCCGTGGCCAAGGTCAGCCATGATCTGCGCAACATCCTCGCCTCGGCGCAGCTCTTCGTGGACCGGATCGAGGGCTCCGAGGATCCGCTGGTCCGCCGCATGGCGCCCAAGCTGGTCGCGTCGATCAGCCGCGCGGTCTCCCTGTGCGAGGCGACGCTGGCCTTCGGCAAGGCCGAAGAGCCCCCGCCCAGTCTGGGGCGTGTGGGCCTTGCCGCGATCGTGGCCGAAGTGATCGACAGCGAACGTCTTGCAGCCGGCGATCACGACATCTCGTTTGCCGAGGATGTTCCGGCGACGCTGACGCTGCGCGCCGATCAGGAGCAGCTCTATCGCGTGCTCCTCAACCTTGTGCGCAATGCACGGCAGGCAATCATGGCCAAGGGCCAGCCCGCCGAGATCGGCGTCTCGGCCTGGGAGGATGACGAGGCCTGGTGGATCGAGGTCCGCGATACCGGCCCCGGCCTGCCCCCGCGCGCGCGCCAGCATCTGTTTCAGCCGTTCCAGGGCGGCACGACAAAGGGTGGCGCGGGTCTTGGGCTGACGATTGCTGCCGAGCTGGTGCAGGGCCATGGCGGGCGGCTGGAGCTGTCGCGGACAGACGAGGGGGGGACAACCTTTCAGATCCGTCTTCCGAAGTCCGACGTGACCCTGTCCTCGGCTGCGGAGTGAATGGCCGGGCTGCGCCTGCCGGCTTGGGTCCGGGCTCTGGCCCGGCGCAGCCGAGGGTGCCCGCCGGTGCCCCGGCGCGGGTTGAGCTGTCATCCGCCGGACGCGGGATTTACGACTTGCAACCGCGCGCGGGCGGGGCTACATCCGCCCCACTCTGGCGCGGACTGGTAGCTCAGTTGGATAGAGTACTTGACTACGAATCAAGGGGTCGGGGGTTCGAATCCTCCCCAGTCCGCCAATACAGCCTGAAAAATAGTGTCTAAACAGTTCCTTGGGCTTGGTTGACTTGAATGGCCCCCCCACCTTGCCCCCCAATTGGCGCTGGCAGGGTCGGGACTTGGGGACGTTGACCAGAGGCCATAGGCGACCGATCCTTGACCATGTGGTGTCTCTCGGCACATCCTTGCCTTTGACGGCCGGATGGACCTTCAATGCGCCTTGCCTTGCCGCTCACATGTCTCGTGCTGTTACCCGTTGTAGCCAGCGCGGCAGACTGCTGGGTCGCCGCTCGTTTCCACGGCAAAAGCGCCATGTCGCACGAAGGCTACAGGTTCACGGATGACCACTTTGCAGATGGCATGCTGATATGTTTCGAGGATGGTCAAGGGTTCGTGACTGGCAATGACCTGCCCTTGGTCCGATTTGGCGAGTCCACTCTTGTCGGTTGGGGCGAGAACAGTCGTGGCCTTGAGGTAGTCAATACCTATCAGATCGACCGGGAACGCGGGAAACTCCTGATGACCCAGAGCAGGATCGGGACTGCCTCGGAAATCTCGATCTTGCCTGACTATGCAGCGGTCTTCGTGGCAGACGTGGTCAGGGCTGACTAGCTGCCTACCGGACAGTTGGGCTGACGGGTCAGCCCAGTGCGTGTCTTGAACGTGGCAATGACCCATCCCCGGCATCATGAAGGGTATGTATCTTTTGCGGTCCAGCGACGCCTCTGTGCCCCGGCAATCCTTGCCCGCCCCTCTGCCGTTGGCGGTCCCGTGCTCGTTGTTGATTGTCACTGAGAACTGACCCTGCGTTGTCAGCGAGATCTGACCTCGAGCGCGATCCTGAAGTGGTGCGCCGAGCACAAGGTCGAATGGCACTACATCCCACCGGGCAAGCCAATGCAGAACGGTTTCGTGGAAAGCTCAACAGCAGGATGCGCGACGCGTTTCTGAACGAGACGTTGTTGCGCAACCTCGCCCATGCGCGCGCACTGATCGCGGCCCGGGTTGCCGACGACAACACCGCACGGCCCCATTCAGCCCTTGGTTACCAGGCCCCGGCAGGTTTCGCCCTGCACCTGAGCGCTGCAATCGCCCGACCCGCTGCACGCGATCAAAGTTCCGCGCGCCGGGCGATTGCTCAACCTGCGCCGTAAGGCGCAAGACAGCTAATGGCTCCGGTTGCGGCTGGATGAAGGTTCAGTGGCAGGTCACCACCTGCAGCACTCCCCGGCGCACGTCACCGACCTGCTGCCATCAGGACTCATCTAGTTCCCGGTCCGGCACCTTGGCACCAGTCATATAGGCCACCGCATCCGACATCGTGTGATTGCGCGGATTGATGACGCAAAGGCGGCGGCCAAGGCGGTGGATATGGATCCTGTCGGCCACTTCAAACACATGCGGCATGTTGTGGCTGATCAGAACGATGGGGATACCGCGCGATTTCACATCAAGGATGAGTTCAAGGACACGGCGCGATTCCTTGACACCCAGGGCGGCGGTCGGTTCGTCAAGGATGATGACCTTCGATCCAAAGGCCGCGGCGCGTGCGACCGCGACCCCCTGTCGCTGACCACCGGACAGCGTCTCGACCGGCTGGCGGATGTTCTGGATCGTCATCAGGCCAAGCTCGTTGAGCTTTTCGCGGGCGAAGGCCTCCATTCTCTTGCGGTCGAGCTGGAAGAAGAAGCGCCCCATCGGACCTTCCTTGCGCAACTCGCGCCCCATGAACATGTTGTCGGCAATCGACAGGGCAGGGGACATGGCCAGCGTCTGATAGACTGTCTCGATCCCGTGTTCGCGCGCCTGAATGGGCGAGGTGAAACGGACAGGACGCCTTTCGAGGCGGATCTCTCCATCGTCCGGCACGACCGCCCCCGAGATCGCCTTGATGAGCGTGGACTTGCCCGCGCCGTTGTCGCCGATGACGGCAAGGATCTCGCCGGGGTAGAGATCGAAGTCGCAATGATCGAGTGCGACGACCCTGCCGTAGCGCTTGACCAGACCGCGTGCGGTCAGGATGGGTTCCGGCGACATCATGCCGACACCTTTCTGATCCACTGGTCCACGGCGACGGCACCGATGATCAGCACGCCGATGAAGAAGTATGTCCATTGCGCGTCAAGGCCCAGAAGCCGCAGGCCAAGCGAGAAGACGCCCACGATCAACGCCCCGAACAGCGCCCCGAAGATCGAGCCGCGCCCGCCGAACAGCGAGACGCCCCCGATCACCACGGCGGTGATCGACTGGATGTTCGCCTCTTGTCCCGATGTGGGCGAGACCGATCCGATCCGGCCGATCAGGGCCCAGCCGGCAAAGGCGCAGATCAGCCCGGCCAGCATGTAGACAGAGATCAGCGTCCGCCTGACGTTCACCCCGGATAGCTGCGCGGCCTCTGGATCGTCGCCCACTGCATAGACGTGACGACCCCACGCCGTGTACTTGAGCGCATAGGCCAGTACCGCCACCAGAAGCAGCATGAAGATCACGCCATAGGTAAAGGTGGCGCCTCCCCGGCCCGCCTCGTCCGCGCCGATCTTGAAGGTGTTCCCGAAGAACTGAAGTAATCGCGCCTCGGCTTCTATCTCCTGGGCGCGGATGGTCTCGTTTCGGGAATAGAGGAAGTTCGACGCGAGGATCACCTGCCATGTCCCCAGCGTCACGATGAAGGGCGGCAGCTTCATCACCGCGACAAGCCAGCCGTTCAGAAATCCGAAGGCGGTGCCCGCAGCAAGGCCGCAGGCGACAGCGACCGCGGGAGGCAGGTCATAGCGAAACGTGAACTGCCCCATGATGACCGAGGAAAAGACCATGATCGCGCCGACGGAAAGGTCGATCCCGGCGGTCAGGATGACAAGGGTCTGCGCGGCAGCCACGATGCCGACAAGCTGCACCTGTTGCAGCACAAGCGTCAGAGTCGAGGCGGAAAAGAAGCGGCTGCCCAGAAGCACGCCGAAGACAACAATCGAAATCAGCAGGACGATCAGCGGAACCAGCGCAGGCGTGACGTGCAAGGCATGCTGGAACCTTTGCATGAGCCCCTTGTCTTCCGCGAATTCGGCGACGGCCTCTTCGTGCCGTGTCTTCACGGTGACCTCATAATCATCAGGTGCATTGGTCATGCGGTCGCTTCCTCCCCGGTCGGTCTGGCCTGGTTCTGCGTCGGATGTTCAGCACGATTCAGGACGGGACCGTGCCCGTCCTGAACCATTGTGCGATGACGATGCCCCGGCGATCAAGCAAGCTTTGCCTGAGCGCCGGGCCTGCCTGAAGGCATCAGCCCCAGCACAGCTCCTGTCCTTCGGACACGCTGATCGAGGCGACGCCGTCGACCGGCGCATCGGTGACAAGCGCCACGCCCGTGTCGAAGAAGTCCTTGCCTTCGGTCGGTGCGGGCAGGGTGCCATCCTCTGCATATTGCACGATCGCAGCGATACCGAGCGCGGCCATCTGCAGCGGATACTGCTGGGATGTTGCGCCGATCACACCGTCGGCGACGTTCTGCACACCGGGGCAGCCGCCATCGACCGACACGATCAGCACGTCGTTTTCGCGACCGACGGCACGCAGGGCCTCGAACGCGCCGGCGGCGGCGGGTTCGTTGATCGTGTAGACCACGTTCACATCCGGCGCGGCGGCAAGGATGTTCTCCATCGCGGTGCGGCCACCTTCCTCGTTGCCGGCCGTCACGTCCTGTCCGACGATGCGGGGATCGGTTTCGTCACCCCAGCGGTTGGGATCGCCGAGATCGATGCCGAACCCGGAGAGGAAGCCCTGATTGCGAAGGACGTCGACCGACGGCTGGCTGACCCCAAGGTTCAGCATC
>JAFIEN010000163.1 GCA_020832515.1 Rubellimicrobium sp.
GGGTTTGTTTAGGCCCGTATTGGGGGGGGGGGTTTTGGGTCCTGGGGGGGGGGGGGGGGCCCCCCCCGGCGCCGGTGGCCCCGGTCCGGGGGGGGTGATCCGGTCGGGGGCTTGCGCGGGCCGTCAGTCCGCGTCGGAGGGGGCCGTGCCGGCAGCACCTTCCCAGGGACGAAAGCCGATCCCCTGGGCCTCGCCGATCCGGGCCATCTCGCTGCGCACCTCGGCCTCGTCGAGCGCGCTCCAGCCGCGATCCCCGGCCACCAGCCCCATCCCGGCCAGCGCCTGTTCGAGGGCCGCGAAATCGACCTCGCCCCAGGAGGTGCGCGAGGGGCGGTTGGCGTGATCCTCGATCCAGTTGCGGCGCAGGAAGTTCAGCCCGCGCGCATCCGCCCCCTGAAAGGCCCGGATCTGGCGGGCGAAACATTCGTCCAGATCGCCGTCCCGTCGGGCCACGATGCCGACCTTCTGGTCGGCGTCGCCCACGAGCGCCAGCAGATGCAGCGGCGAGCAATCCACCGCGACCACCTCGCGCGCGGCACGATAGGCGGCGATCTGTTCGAGGAAGCTGTGCTTCTGGGGGTGAAAGACGGTATAGCCCTCGGCCTCGAGCCAGGCCTCGAGTCGTTTCTCGCCGATCACGCTGCCGCGCGCCGCCGGCAGGGCCGAGCGCGAGACGTAAAGCCGTGCGGGCCCGTCGGGGGCCACGCCCTTGCCGGAATGCGCGCGCACGAAATCGCGGAACTCGGGCGCGCCCTCGATCATCTGGAACATGCCGAAGCCCTGCTGCGGCACGAACAGCCGCTCGACCCGCGTCGGATCCTCGAGGTTGCGCATCGGCGCATCCACCCCCAGCGCCTCGAGGAAAGGGCGATAGACATTGGCCACATGGTCGGGCCGGTTCTGGAACTTGGGCACGTAAAGCACGCCGTCGATCCGGTCGCGCAGTGCGCCGTAGGCCCAGATGCGGCAGATGCTCTCGACAAGGAAATGCCCGAAATGGCCGAAGAGCGGGCCAAGAAACATCCAGGTTCCGGGCAGGTCGGCGATCTCGGCGGCGGGCGGCATCTTCGGCTGCACCGTCACCTGGTTCATCCCGCGCCAGGTCACCGATTCGGGCACCAGCGTGCCGTCGGGCCTGAGGACGCCCGAGCGCTGCACGGACTGGTTGGGAAGCCCCTTCGCGGGGGGCACGACGATGGCGCCTTCGACCTCGACGATCCGGTCAGAGATGGGGCCCGACAGATCGGGCGGCGCGAGTTCGGTGTCCTTGCTGGTCATCATGGTCTGTCCTGCTGGTCTGCCTCGCGACGGGTTTAGCCAGATTGCCCCCGGGATGCCACAGATTTGCCCGCCCGGACATGCGACTGTTGCCCGAGGCATTGAGCGTGGGCCGCCCCTCGCCTAGCGTTCCGGAGCGAGAAGCGGTGCGCCGTCGGCAAGAGCGGCCGCGAAAGGTCGAACGGGTGGATGTGATGACGGGTGAGGCAGAGCGGAACGCGCAAGGGCAGGCGGCTGCGGGTGCGCAGGCCGGCAGGCAGCGGGGCGCGCGCCCGATCGAGCGGATCTTGGCGGCCGATGCCTTTGTGCGGACGCGCGGGAACGAGTTGCGCCGCTACCCGTCGCCCGAGCGGGACGGAGAGCGGCTCTATCCGCTGGCCACGCCCTCGAGCCGGCCGGGCTTCTCGATCTCGCGCAGCGATACGGTCTATGCCATCGGCTCGTGCTTTGCGCGCAATGTCGAACGTGCGCTGGGCGAGGCGGGGCTGCGCGTGCTCAGCCGCGAATTCGATCTGGGCGAGATCGGCGCAAGCCTTGATGACGGGGCCAACTTCTTCAACAAGTATTCGATCCATTCCGTCGTGAACGAGCTGCGTTGGGCGCTTGAGCGCGAGACCTTTCCCGGCGCGGATGTGGTCTATCGCATCGGCCCCGACCGGCATGTGGATTCCCAGCTTGGCATGGCCCGGCTCGATTACCCGATCGAGACCATTCTGGCCTTCCGCCACCGCTATCTCGATGCGATGGCCGCCGTGGCCGAGGCCGATGTGGTGATCCTGACGCTGGGCTATGTCGAGACATGGTTCGACCGCACGCTTGGCATCTATCTCAACGTGGCCCCGCCGATGCAGATGGTCAAGGCACAGCCCGAGCGGTTCGAATTCCGCGTGCTGTCGTACCAGGATGTGCTGGAGGGGCTGGAAGAGTTCCATGCCCTTCTGACGCGGCACCGCACCAAGCCGTTGCGGCTTCTGGTCACCGTGTCGCCGGTGCCGCTGCTTTACACCTTTCGCGAGATGGACGTGCTGGTGGCCAATGCCTATTCCAAATCGGTGCAGCGTGCGGCGCTCGAGGAATTCCTGATCGGCAAGACGGGGGTGGACTATTTCCCCTCATACGAATTCGTGACGCTGTCCAACCCGACGGTCGCCTGGTCGCGCGGCGATTACCGGCATGTCAGCCCCGATGTGGTCAACCGGATCATGGACAATGTCCTGCGGTCCTATCTGGCCGAAGGCGGGGAAACCGTCACCACCACGCTCTCGCGCGAGGCGCTGGTGTCATCGGTGCGGATGATGGCCAAGCTTGACAGCCATGCCGAGATCGTGGACCTGGCCGCGGCCAACCGGGATGTGGCCGATACCGATCCGGATGTGCTGCTGGTCGAGGCCGTGGCGCTGCGCCGGCTCGAGCGGCTGGACGAAAGCTTTGCCTGTCTGGCCCGCGCGGCAGCCCTTGCGCCCGACCGGCCCGAGGCGCTCGAGCGGCAGATCATGCTCTGCCGCCCGATGCGCCGCAAGCCCGAGGCAAGGGCGCTTCTTGACGCCCATGCCCGCCGCTTTCCCGACCGCGCCGAGTTCCGCGAGCGGTTCAAGGGCTGGGTCTGACCCGGCCCGTCAGGCCGCCTTGCGTTGTTCCAGCACGCGGGCCATCGTCTCGCCCATGGCCGAAGGGTTGGGGGCGACGGTGATGCCGGCGGCGGCAAGGATCTCGACCTTTTCCTGCGCGCTTTCGCCAAACGCGCTGATGATCGCGCCGGCATGGCCCATCTTGCGCCCCTTGGGCGCCGACAACCCCGCGATATAGGCCACGACCGGCTTGCTCATGTGGTCGCGGGCGAAGGCGGCGGCCTCGGCCTCCTGGGGACCGCCGATTTCTCCGATCATCATGATGGCATCGGTCTCGGGATCGGCCTCGAACAGTTCGAGGATGTCGCGGAAGCTCGATCCGTTGATCGGATCGCCGCCAATGCCCACGCTGGTCGACACGCCGATGCCCAGCGCCTTCATCTGGGAAGCTGCCTCGTATCCCAGCGTGCCCGAGCGGCCGACGATGCCGACGCGGCCGGGCATGTAGATATGCGGCGGCATGATCCCCATGAAGCCGCGGCCGGGGCTGATGACGCCCGCGCAGTTCGGCCCGATCAGGCGCATCTTGCGCGCCTCGGGATAGCGGCGCAGGAAGCGCTTGACGCGCATCATGTCCTGCGCGGGGATGCCGTCGGTGACGCAGACGGCGGTACGGATGCCGGCATCCGCCGCCTCCATGATCGCATCGGCCGCGAAGGGGGGCGGCACGAAAACGAGCGAGGCTTCGGCCCCCGTTGCCGCGACCGCCTCGCGCACGGTGTTGAAGAGCGGGCGGTCAAGATGGGTGCTGCCGCCCTTGCCGGGCGTCACGCCGCCCACGACATTGGTGCCGTGCTTGATCATGTCGGCGGCATGGAAGGCGCCGATGCGGCCCGACATGCCCTGCACGATCACGGGCGTCGTCTCGGTGATCAGGATTGCCATGGGTCGTTCCTCCTCAGGCGGCTTGTCTGGGCCGGGCGGCCACGGCCTTGGCCGCGGCATCGGCCAGCGTGTCGGCGGTGATCAGCGGCAGGCCGCTTTCGGCGATGATGCGGTTGCCTTCCTCGACATTCGTTCCGGCAAGGCGGACGACGACGGGGATGGTCAGCCCGACCTCGCGGTAGGCCTGCACCACGCCCTCGGCGACCCAGTCGCAGCGGTTGATGCCGGCGAAGATGTTGACGAGGATCACGCTGACCCCGCCATCGGTCAGCACCGTGCGGAAGGCGCGCACAACGCGTTCAGGGCTGGCGCCGCCGCCGATGTCGAGGAAGTTGGCAGGCTCGCCGCCGGCCAGCTTGATCATGTCCATCGTGGCCATGGCCAGGCCCGCGCCGTTGATGATGCAGCCGATATCGCCGTCAAGGCCCACATAGGACAGGCCGTGGTCACCGGCGGTGCTTTCGCGCGGATCCTCCTGGCTGCGGTCGCGCAACTCGGCCACCTGTTGCTGGCGGAACAGCGCATTGGTGTCGAAGGACATCTTGGCATCGAGTGCCACCAGATCGCCCGTGCCGGTCACCACGAGCGGGTTGATCTCGACCATCATCGCATCCAGATCGCGATAGGCGCGGTAGCAGGCGGTCAGGATCGTCACCATTTGTGCCACCTGCCCGCCGTCAAGGCCCAGCTTGAAGGCCAGTTCGCGCGCCTGGAAGGGACAAAGGCCCACGGCCGGGTCGATGGTCATGCGCACAAGGCTGTCGGGGTCTTCCTCGGCCAGATCCTCGATCTCCATGCCGCCATGGCCCGAGGCGACGATCATGATCCGCTCGGACTTGCGGTCGAGGACGAAGCCCAGATAGATCTCGCGGGCGATGTCGGAGGCTGCCTCGACCCAGAGCCGGTAGACGCCCTTGCCGTTGGCATCGGTCTGCTTGGTGACAAGCTGCTTGCCGAAGAGGGTGGAGGCGAACTCCTGCACCTCGGCCTCGGAGCGGCAGAGCTTGACCCCGCCCGCAGCACCGCGGCCGCCGGAATGGACCTGCGCCTTGACGACCCAGGCGCTGCCGCCCAGTTCACGGGCGCGGTAACCCGCCTGTTCGGGCGAATAGGCAAGGCCGCCGCGGGGCACCGGCACGCCGAAGCGGGCAAGGATTTCCTTGGCCTGATATTCATGAATGTCCATCGGTCCCTCCTGGTCCGAAAATCTGCAGAGATTTTCGGGCGGAAAATGTGATTTTCCGCCCCCGGCCGCGGCCTAGTGCCCGGCAATCGCCTCGGCGAGCACAAGAACGTTGCGGGCCATCTTCTCGCTAGCCGCGTCGATCATCTTGCCGTCGAGCGCGGCCGCGCCGCGGCCCTCGGCCTCGGCCTTGCGCAACTCCTCGATGATGCGGCGCGCGCGGGTCACCTCGGCCTCGGGCGGCGAGAAGACCTCGTTGGCGAGCGCGATCTGGCTGGGGTGGATCGCCCATTTGCCCTCGCAGCCCAATGCGGCGGCCCGCTTTGCCCCGGCCTTGTAGCCTTCGGGATCGCTGAAGTCCCCGAAAGGCCCGTCGATGGCACGCAGCCCATAGGCGCGGCAGGCAATGACCATGCGGCTGATCGCGGCATGCCACTGGTCGCCCGGGTAATCGGGGTTCAGGCCGCCGATATTCACCGTCCGCGCCCGCATCGAGGCCGCATAATCCGCCACACCGAAATGCAGCGCTTCGAGCCTGCCGCCGAATTGCGCGATCGCCTCGACATTGGCCATGCCAAGCGCCGTCTCGATCAGCGCCTCGAGGCCGACGCGCGTCTCGAACCCTTTTGCCTGCTCGATCTGGTTGACCATCGCCTCGACCATATAGAGGTCGGCGGGCACGCCCACCTTGGGCACCAGAAGCGTGTGCACGCGGGAACCCGCCTGCTCCATCACATCGACCACGTCGCGGTACATGTAATACGTGTCGAGCCCGTTGATCCGGACCGAGACGGTCTTTCCCTTCGCGGCCCAGTCGATGTCGTTGAGCGCCTGGATCGCGTTCTTGCGCGCCTGTTCCTTTTCGGGCGGCGCCACCGCATCCTCGAGGTCGAGGAAGATGTAATCGGCAGCACCTTCGGCGGCCTTGTCGATCATCGTCGAGTTCGAGGCCGGCACAGCCAGTTCGGAGCGCTGAAGGCGCTGGCGCCTCAGCGGGTGAAGAGTGTGGCTCATTGTCTTGATCTTCCTGCTTGTTCCTGCGTCGGGTCCTTGCGGTCCCGTTATTCTGCGGCCATCCGCGCGCTGCCGGCGGCATGGGCGAAATGCGCCTGCGCGGCGCCGACGCCCGATCCGAAACTGATCGGATAGCCTGCCTCATGCAGCGAAAGTTCAGCCACGCCCAGCGCGGCCAGCACCATCCCCTCGTTCAGATCTCCCAGATGGCCGATCCGGAACACCTTGCCGGCAAGTTGCGACAGCCCGCTGCCCAGCGAGGTGTTGTAGCGCGCATAGGCGATACGGATCACATCGCGGGCATCCACGCTTTCGGGCACCCGGATTGCCGAGACGGTATCGGACCAGAGAGCAGGCTCGGCGGCGCAGAGGGTGAGGCCCCAGGCCGCGACCCCCTTGCGCACGCCTTCGGCAAGGCGATGGTGGCGGGCGAATACCTGATCCAGCCCTTCGGCCTTGATCCGGTCAAGCGCGGCGCGCATCCCGTGCAGAAGCTGGGCCGGAGGTGTGTAGGGGAAATAGCCGTCCGCCATCATCCTGCGCATGTCGCCCATGTCGAAATAGCAGCGATAGGACCGCGCCGTCTTGGACGCCTCGACCGCTTTCTCGCTGACCGCGAGGATGCCGAGGCCCGCCGGGCACATCAGGCCCTTCTGGCTGCCGGTGACGGCAAGGTCGACGCCCCAGTCGTCCATCCGGAAGGGCAGCGAGGCGATGGAGGACACGCCATCGACGAAGAGCAGCGCCGGATGGCCGCAGGCGTCGAGTGCCGCGCGCACGCCCGCCACATCCGAAGTCACGCCGGTCGCCGTCTCGTTATGGGTGACGAAGACGCCCTTGATATGGTGGTCCTTGTCGGCGGCCAGGCGTTCGGCAAAGGCCGCGACGGGTGTGCCTTCGCCCCAGGGCCGGTCCATGACCTCGACATCGAAGCCAAGCCGCTGCGCCATGTCCACCCAGAGGACCGAGAACTGGCCGTGCCGGGCCATCAGCACCTTGTCGCCGGGCGAAAGGGTGTTGGTCAGTGCGGCTTCCCATGCGCCGGTTCCGGAGCCGGGATAGAGCAGGACATCGGCCGAGGTCGTGCCGAAGACGGGGCGGAGATCGGCGATCAATCCCAGCGTGAGCGCGCCGAAATCCGGGGCGCGCTGGTCCTGCATCGGCACGTTCATCGCGCGTCGCACATCGTCGGGCACATTGGTCGGGCCGGGGATGAACAGATGGGTATGGCCGGTCTTCATGGATCGTCCCTTTGCGCAAATTCGTTGCAGCGCCTCATGCCACTGCCCGAAGACGAAGCAAATCGAAAGCGGGTCCTGCTGTGACTGCGAGAATTTACAAAGCCACGGATTTGTAATATTGTAAACTCCACAGCTTGTGATCAGGCGCGAGCGGGAAGGCGTGGCCGAATGGCGCAGAAGACCTTCATCGGGCCGCATCTTCGCCGCCTGAGGCAAGAGCGTGGCGAAACGCAAGCGGCGATGGCGCGCGGGCTGGGAATTTCCGCATCTTATGTGAACCTGCTGGAAAACAACGAAAGATCGGTCTCGGTTCCGGTCCTGTTGCGGCTGTTCGAGGTCTATGGCGTCGACTGGCGCGATCTGGCCGAGGATGACGGGACAAGTGTTCTGGCCGATCTGCGCGCGGTGGTGCAGGATCCGCTCTTTGCCGGGCAGGCCCCCGATCTGTCGCAACTGCGCGCCGCCCTGACCCATGCGCCCGCACTGGCGCAGGCCTTCGTGACGCTGCACCGCGCCTGGCAGGCGGCCACGGAAGAGCTTCTGACCTTGTCCGAGGGTCAGACCCCGCTGGTCACGGCTTCGCCCGAGGCGGCGGTGCACAATGTCTTTCGCCGCAACCGCAACCACTTTCCGGACCTGGAATCGGCGGCCGAGGCGTTCTGGGAGGGCGGAGCGGTCGAGCCTGACGAGGTTTATTCCGCGCTCAAGCGCCGGCTGGCGGATCGCGCGGGTGCGCGGGTGCGGCTGGTGCGGGTCGAGGACCTTCCCGACGGGCTGCGCCGTTATGACGAGGGCGCGCGCGAGATCCTGCTGTCGGAAGCGCTCGACCATATCAACCGCGTGTTCCAGCTGGTGCATATGGCGGGGCTGCTGGAACAGCGGGCGTTGCTGGACCGGCTGGTCGGAGGCTCGGGCATTGCGGACCCGCGCGGGCGGGCGCGGCTGCGGGTGGAACTGGCCAATTACTTCGCCGCCGCCGTCCTGATGCCCTACAGCGCCTTTCTGGCCGAGGCGCGCGCCACCAAATACGACATGGACCATATGGCGACGCGGTTCGGGGTCAGCTTCGAACAGGCCTGCCACCGCGCCACGACGCTGCAGCGCGACGGGGCGCAGGGGGTGCCGTTCTTCTTCCTGAGGATCGACAAGGGCGGGAACGTCACGAAGCGTTTCAACGCGACCGGGTTTCATCTGGCGGAACATGGTGGGGCCTGTCCGCGGCTGGATGTGCATACCTCGTTCCGCACGCCGGGGCGGATCATCCCGCAATTCGTCGAGATGCCGGACCGAAGCCAGTATTTCGTCTTCTCGCGCACCGTCGACCGGCCGACCTGGATGCGGTATGCGCAGGACAACCGCCTTGCCGTGGCGATGGGATGTTCGATCGAGCATGCCGGCGAGATCGGTTACGCCGAGGGCTTCAGCATCTCGGCGACGCGGCCGGTGCCGATCGGGATCAACTGCCGGACCTGTCCCCGGGCCAGTTGCGACCAGCGCGCGCATCATGCGGCGATCCTGACGCGCCCTGTGGACGAGCGGCGCCGGGGCGTGACGCGGTACGAAAGCTGACCGGGCGGAGGGCCGTCGACGGGTGGGGTTTGGGGGGCTTTGCCCCCCGGCGGGCTGGGTTTGGGGGGCTTTGCCCCCCG
>JAFIEN010000164.1 GCA_020832515.1 Rubellimicrobium sp.
CCTGCCTGCTTGTCGCCGGGGCGGAAGGCCTCGAGATCGGTGCCGCTCGGCACGACATGGGCATCGGGATGGACGATCCCGTGCTGGGCCAGATTGTCCAGCAGAAAGCGCGAAACGGCGAAGACCCCGGCCAGATGCGGCATCATCCGCCGGTAGCCCTCGACCCGCGCAGGGTGGCGCAGATACTTGCTGGCATCGCGCCCCCGGAAATAGGCGAAAAGCGGCAGGCCCAGCGCCTGCGTCACCGGCCAGAGCGACACGGCCTGCGAGCCGAACTCGGCCAACACCGCATCGACCCGCTGATCGGTCAGGAACCGCTCGAGTGCGGCGCGATTCCGGCCGAAGGGCACGAAGGGCGCGCTGTAGCGGCGGTGGTTGGTCCAGAGCTGCCAGGGCAGAAGGGCCAGATCGACCGGGTTGAGCGTCGCGCGCAGGCGGCTGAAGACCGGCTTGCCCTGCGGGTCGGGGGCTGTCTGGCGGCCGCAGAGCACGACCGTGTTGCCCCCCGAAAGCGCCGCGATGTGGCGGTTGACGAAGGTCTCGCCGCTGCGGGGATAGCGCCCTGTGGCGATGCAGATCCGGGGATGGGTCATCACGTCCGCCTTGGCCGGGCCATCGGGGCAACGCACCCCGAAGATGCCGGGCGCGCGCCCGGTTTGGCCTGCCGCGCGGGGCGGGTCAAGCGGCGCCCGTCGATGCGCCTCAGGCCGTGCTGCGCGTGGGGCCGGTCAGATCCGCAGCCCCCTTCGCGGGGAAGGGCACCAGCCGTTCCCGCTCTTCGTCCCAGAGCTTGAGCGTGAAGCTGCGCAGTGCCGCGGGCCATTCGATCGTCGGCAGGGCGAACTCGTGGCGCAGCGCGCGGTGGCAGCGGCGCAGTCGGTAGGAGGGGATGCGGGGATTGAAATGGTGCAGGTCGTGATAGGCGATATTGCCGGTCGCCAGATCGAACCACCAGCCAAGATCCAGCGCCGAGGACCCGTGGAGCGAGGCGTCGCGGACCGAATAGTCGGGGCGGCGGTCCCAATAGGTCTCTTCGAAATTGTGCTGCAGATAGACGCAGAACACGCCAACCGTCGCCGCCACGACAACGGTGGCGGCATAGATCATCAGCCCCCGCTCGCCCGCCGCGGCCCAGATCGCGCCCAGCCAGAGGACCAGCCCGAGATTGTGCAGAAGCACACCGCCCACGCCCACCTTCGCGGTGTTCTTGGGCCAACGGTAGCGGATCGCATAGGTCAGGATGCCGCCCAGCGGAAGCATCAGAAGCGGGTTGCGGTAGAGGCGATATGTCAGGCGCTGCCATGGTGTCGCCGCCTGCCATTCGCGCAGGGTCATGGTGTGGATCTCGCCCGTCTCGCGCCCGTCGAGATCGCCGACATGGGTATGGTGCCGGTTGTGGTTGTACTGCATCGCGCGGAAGGGCGTCAGGGTGAAGACCGACAGGCCGTAACCCGCCCGGTCATTCGCCTCGCGCGTGGAAAACAGCGAATGATGCCCGCAATCGTGCTGCAGCACGTAAAGCCGCACTCCCGAAAGCCCGTTCAGCACCACAAGGACGGCCGTCACTGCCCAGTGCGGCGCGGCGAAGAGCGCCAGTGCGAGCGTCGCGAAGTAGAAGGCGAAGGTTCCGAAATAGCTGGCGGCGGCGATCCGGTCGTCGCGGTCGCACCAGGGTTGGGTGGCTGCGAAGATCTCTTTCATGTCCTGCCCCGT
The DNA here is from genome assembly GCA_020832515.1 of Rubellimicrobium sp. Taxonomy (GTDB): domain Bacteria; phylum Pseudomonadota; class Alphaproteobacteria; order Rhodobacterales; family Rhodobacteraceae; genus JAFIEN01. The sequence continues at coordinate 1,714 of JAFIEN010000164.1, forward strand.
CGGATATCAAGGGCCGGGGCGCAACAGGCCCCCGACCCTTGGCCGGCCAAAAGGTAAGGCAGGACGGTCGCGGTTTCCAGTGCCTTCTGGCCGCTGGCGCTCGGACTAGACCGCTGCCGTCACGATGATCTCGACGGTGTATTCCGGGGCGGCAAGCTTTGCCTCGCCCGTCCAGCGCGCGGGCGTGTTGCCGGGGGCGACCCAGGCATCCCAGACGGCGTTCATCTCGGCGAAGGTGCCGATGTCGGCCAGCCAGATCTGCGCGGTCAGAAGGCGGGTCTTGTCGGTGCCGGCAGCGGCCAGCAGGCGGTCGATCTCGGCCAGGACGGTTTCGGTCTGCACTTTCACGCTGGCACCGGGCGTGCCCACCTGGCCCGAAAGATGGGCGATGCCGTTGTGGATGACGGCGCCGCTCATGCGGGGGCCGGGTTCGATACGGGTGATGTCGGTCATGGTCGCTCCTGCGAGGATGTCTGGTCGTGCAAGAGCGGTTGGAGCGGGTAACGGGAATCGAACCCGTAACTGAAGCTTGGGAAGCTTTCGTGATACCTTTTCACCATACCCGCGCTCGCGCCGCCTCCGATAGACCCGGCGGGCAGCCGGGTCAAGCGGGTCGCGGGTGGATTCCGCAGGCCGGGGCCTGTAGAGGAGGGCGTCCGCACGACACGCCGCCGCCGACCCGATACGAGGAGCGCCCATGCACGCCCCCTTCGCCTGCCTGCCCGAGACCAGCCGCGGACGGCTTCATCCCGAAGAGGAAAGCCGCTTCCGCTCGCCTTTCCAGCGCGACCGCGACCGGATCATCCATGCCAGCGCCTTTCGCCGCCTCAAGCACAAGACGCAGGTCTTCATCGAACATGAGGGCGATTATTTCCGCACCCGGCTGACGCATTCCATCGAGGTGGCGCAGGTCGCCCGCACCGTGGCCGCCGCCCTTGGCCTGAACACCGATCTGACCGAGGCGGTGGCGCTGGCCCATGACCTGGGCCATCCGCCCTTCGGTCATACCGGGGAAGAGGCGCTCGATGCGCTGATGGCGCCGCATGGCGGGTTCGATCACAATGCCCAGGCGATCCGCATCGTCACCTCGCTCGAGCGGCACTATGCCGACTGGGACGGGCTGAACCTCACATGGGAGACGCTCGAGGGCATCGCCAAGCACAACGGGCCGGTCAAGGCCCCCGTGCCCTATGCGCTGGCCGGTTACAACGCGCGGCACGATCTGGGCCTGCACAGCCATGCCAGCGCCGAGGCGCAGGTCGCGGCGTTGTCGGACGATATCGCCTATTCGCATCACGACCTGCATGACGGCCTCAGGGCCGAGCTATTCTCGACCGACGAACTGGCCGAGCTTCCGGTGCTGGGTGGCTGTTTCGCGGCTGTGGACCGGCTTTATCCGGGGCTGAACTACTACCGTCGGCGGCACGAGGCGCTGCGGCGGTTCTTCGGGATTCTGGTCGAGGATGTGATCGACCTTGCCCGCGCCACGCTGGCGGATCTTGCGCCACGCTCGGTCGAGGATATCCGGCAGGCGGGGCGCATGGTGATCCGCTTTTCCGATCCGCTCTGGGCGGATCTGAGGGTCATCCGCGAATTCCTGTTCCACCGCATGTATCGCGCGCCGAAGGTGGTCGAGATGCGCCGGATCGTGACGGCGGCGATCAACGACCTGTTTCCGCTCTACATGGCGGCACCCGACAACCTGCCCCGGCAATGGCGCAAGGATGTTGCCGAGGCGACGGGCGAGACGGCGCTGGCGCGGATCGTGGCGGATTACATCGCCGGCATGACCGACCGCTTCGCCATCCAGGAACATGCCCGCCTGACTGGGTCCGATATCGCGGATCGGGTTCGCGCGGCGCAGGTGGTCTGAACAGCGGCCCTTGAAGGGGCGCCGGAATTTGGCAAAATTCCGGGCCGGGCAATTTGGGCAAAATTGGCGCTCGCCTCAGCCGCCGCGCCCGCCCGTGTCGGCGGCGCGGGGGGGGTGGCGGGGGGCGGCAGGGGTGGCCTCGATCCCGCGAAAGCGCCGGGTGAACTTGGCATTGGCCCCGCGCAGCGCCGCTTCGGGATCGACACCCAGATGGCGGGCCAGATTGGCCATGACGAACAGCAGATCGCCCATCTCCTCGGCCAGTTCCTCCGGGCCCAGCCTGTCGCGCGCCTCGGCCACCTCGCGCGCCTCCTCGACCAGCTTGTCCAGCACATCGCCCACATCCGGCCAGTCAAAGCCGACGCGGGCCGCGCGCTTCTGCAGCTTGACCGCCCGCATCAAGGCCGGCAGCCCCACCGCCACCCCGTCAAGCACGCCGGCCTGCGCCTTGCCGGCGCGCTCGGCGGCCTTGATCCGTTCCCAGTCCAGGCTTTGCTGGTCGGCCGACTTGTCGCGGTTCTCCTCAGCGAAGACATGCGGGTGGCGGGTGACCATCTTGTCGGCGATGCCCCGGGCAACGCTTTCAAAGGTAAAGAGCCCCGCCTCGGCCGCGATCTGGGCGTGATAGACCGTCTGGAGCAGCAGATCGCCCAGTTCTCCCTCAAGCTCGTCATGGGCGCCGCGCGCGATCGCATCGGCCACCTCATAGGCCTCCTCGATCGTATAGGGCGCGATCGAGGTGAAATCCTGGTCGATATCCCAGGGGCAGCCCGTGGCCGGATCGCGCAGCCGCGCCATGATGGCCAGAAGCCGCGCGGTCTGGCGCAGGGCGCCGCCGCCTGTGTCGTGGATCAGGTCATCGTCGTGGACCGGCTCGTCTTCGGGGGGCAGGGGCATTGTCCGCGTGCTCTCAACTGGTTAGTCTCGACGCTATTCCCTTGTCAGTCGGAGTGCCAGACCATGCCCGTGATCAACCGGATTGCCGCCTTCGCCGACGAGATGAAGGAATGGCGGCAGCATTTCCACATGAACCCCGAGCTTGGCACCGAATGTCACGAGACCGCCGCCTTCGTGGCGGCGCGCCTGCGCGAGTTCGGTGTGGACGAGATCCACGAAGGCATCGCCACGACCGGGATCGTCGCGCTGATCCGCGGCAAGGCGCCCGGCCCCGTCATCGGGCTGCGCGCGGATATGGACGCGCTGCCCATCACCGAACAGACGGGCGCCCCTCATGCCTCGAAGATCCCCGGAAGGATGCATGCCTGCGGCCATGACGGCCACACCGCGATGCTTCTGGGCGCGGCGAAATATCTGGCCGAGACGCGCAATTTCGAAGGCACCGTCGCGCTGATCTTCCAGCCGGCCGAGGAAACAGGCGGCGGGGCGGATGTCATGGTCGCCGAGGGCATGCTCGACCGGTTCGACATCGCCGAGGTCTATGCCATTCACACCGCACCCGGCATTCCGCTTGGCGAATTCGCGACCCGGCCCGGGGCGCTGATGGCGGCTGTCGATACGTTCTACATCAACATCAAGGGCAAGGGCGGCCATGGCGCGATGCCGCATCTGGCGCAGGATCCGGTGATCGCGGCCTGCAGCATGGCCATGGCGATCCAGACCATCGTCAGCCGCAACCACGATCCGGTCCGCGACCTCGTCGTCACGGTCGCGCAGATCCATACCGGGATCGTGGACAACGTGATCCCCGAGACGGCCTATCTCGACGGCACGATCCGCACCTTCGACAAGGAGACGCAGGCCATGGTCATGCGCCGGATGCAAGAGATCGTGGCCGGGCAGGCGGCAAGCTTCGGGGTCGAGGCGCATCTCGAATACGAGGTGGGCTTTCCGCCCACGATCAACGATCCCGACCGCGCGCGTTTCGCCTCCGAGATTGCGGGCGAGGTCGGCGTTGCGGTCGATCCCGACCATCCGCGCAAGATGGGGGCCGAGGATTTCTCGTTCATGCTGGAACAGCGGCCGGGGGCCTATCTGTTCCTGGGCAATGGCGACACGCCCTATGTCCACAACCCACGCTTCGATTTCGACGACAGCGCCGCACCCTTCGGCGCGTCCTTCTTCGCGCGGTTGATCGAGCGTCGGCTGGCGGCCGTGTGAACCGACGGGTCTGCAGGGCGGGCTTGAGGGGCGCGGTTGCAGGGCGGGCTTGAGGGCGCCCTGGGGCGCGCGGACCCGGCTCATCCTGCGGCGCGCGCGCCTTGGCCCGCCGAAGGTGCGGCGGGTTGACGCGGGCTTTGACCTTTCGGCGAGGCCTCGTCTAGACTGGTCCGATCACATCACGGACAGGAGCCTGCATGACAACCGCCAGCCCGCGCGCAAACTTCCCCGGTATCCACGCCCTCGACCAGGCCCATGTCCTGCATCCCTGGACGAATTTCGGCCCCTTCGAGGCCGAAGGCTCGAGCGTGATCGAACGGGGCCTCGGTTCGCATCTCTGGGACGACCGGAACCGGAAGTATTTCGATGCGGTTGGCGGGCTGTGGTGTACCAACATCGGTCTGGGCCGCAAGGAAATGGCCGAGGCCATCGCGGCGCAGGTCGAAAAGCTGGCCTTCGCCAATCCCTTCGTCGACGTGACGACCGAACCCCATGCCCGCCTTGCCGCCGAGATCGCGGCCCGCGCGCCGGGCGATCTGAACCGGGTGCATTTCACCACCTGCGGCTCGACCGCCGTCGACAGCGCCTATCGGATGATGCAGTTCTATCAGGCCTGCCGCGGCAATCCCGGCAAGACCGATATCGTCGCCCGCAACCAGAGCTATCACGGCTCGACCCATGTCGGGCAGTCCATCGGCAAGCGCGACGGCGACCGGGTGCCCCAGTTCCGCTACATGCGCGACGGCATCCATCATCTGACCAGCCCCAACCTCTACCGCGCGCCCGCAGGCATGGACGAGGCCGCCTTCTGCGATTTCCTCGTGCAGGAATTCGAGGATCTGATCGCCGAGGTGGGCGCCGACCGCATCGGCGGCTTCATCGCCGAGCCGATCCAGGCCTCGGGCGGGGTGATCGTGCCGCCGCGCGGTTACCTCAAGCGCATGGCCGAGGTCTGCCGCCGCCACGACATCCTTGTCATCTTCGACGAGGTGGTGACGGGCTTCGGCCGGATCGGCCACTGGTTCGCCTCGGAGGCCGAGTTCGGCGTGGTGCCCGACATGATCACCTGCGCCAAGGGCCTGACCTCGGGCTATCTGCCGCTGGGCGCGCTGATCTTTTCCGACCGGGTCTGGGATGTGATGGCCGAGGACGGCCAGCGCTGGTTCACCTCGGGCTTCACCTATTCCGGCCATCCGGTGTCCTGCGTGGCGGGCCTCAAGACGCTCGAGATCATGGAGCGCGAGGATATCCTTGCCAATGTCATGCGTGCGGGCGCTGTGTTCGAGGAGGCCGCCCAGAGCCTTGCCGATCTGCCCACCGTGGGCCAGGTGCGCGGCAAGAAGATGATGATCTGCGTCGAGAATGTCGCCGACAAGGCAACCCGCGTGCTGCTTCCCGACGAGGCGAACATCGGCAAGCGGATTGCCGCGCGGGCGGGTGAGCTGGGCCTTCTGGTGCGGCCCATCGGGCATCTGAACGTCATGTCGCCCCCCCTCATCATGACCCCGTCCGAGGCCGAATGGGTGATCGAGACGCTGGGCCGTGCGATCCGGGCGGTGACCGATGATCTGGTCCGTGATGGCTATGGGGTGAACTGATGGCACTGGAAGACGCCAAAAGCAGCATCGACGATGCCTTCACCCGGCCCGATCTGCGTGGGCTTTCCTACGAGAACACCTTCGGCGGCGCGACCTCCTTCCTGCGGCGGCGCTATACCAAGGACCTGACGGGGGTGGACCTTGCCATCACCGGCGTGCCCTTCGATCAGGCGGTGTCGAACCGCGCCGGCACCCGCTTCGGCCCCCGCGCCATCCGCGAGGCCAGCAGCCAGCAGACCTATGACCCGCTCTATGGCTGGGGTTTCGATCCGCTGGGGGATTTCGCCGTGGCCGATTACGGCGATCTGGCCTTCGACTACGCCTATACCGCGGGCTTTCCCGCCGCCCTTCAGGCCCATATCGCGGGCATCCTTTCGGCCGGACCGGGGACGATCACGCTGGGGGGCGATCACTACATCACCCTGCCGATCCTGCGCGCCTATGCCGCGAAATACGGGCCGCTGGGCGTCTTGCATTTCGACGCCCATTCCGACCTCTGGCCCGACGACAACCCCGACCGGATCGACCACGGCACCTTCTTCTACAAGGCGGTGAAAGAGGGGCTGGTCGATCCCGCCCGCTGCCTGCAGATCGGGATCCGCACCACCTGCGAGGATTATTGCGGGGTCAGCTTCATCGACGCCCGCATGGTGCATGAGAAAGGCACCGCCTGGACCGTGGCCCGCGCGCGCGAGGTGGTGGGGCAGGGGCCCGTCTACGTCACCTTCGATATCGACGCCCTCGACCCCGCTTTCGCGCCCGGCACCGGCACCCCCGTCTGGGGCGGGCTGGCCAGCTGGCAGGCGGCGGCGATGCTGCGCGATCTGGCGGGGATCAACATGGTCGGCGGCGATGTGGTCGAGGTCTCGCCCCCCTATGACACGACCGGGGCGACGGCCATTGCGGGGGCACATGTCGCGGCCGACCTCATGTGCCTCTACCTCTGGAACCGCCGCGCCACTGCCGCCTGACCCAAGGGAACCTGGCCCATGCGCCTTGCCGTGATCCTCCTTCTGGTCCTCCTGATCGTCGGCGGCCTCTTGTGGATCCGCCTTGCCCCCTCCGATCCCGAGCGCTGGCATATCGACCCGCTGGCCGCCCCGCTGCCTGTCGGCAACGGCTGGCTCGTCCGCCCCGGGGCCGACAATGCCGAGCCGCCGCAGATCGCGCTGCCGCCCGAGGCGACGCTGGTCGCGCTCGATCGGATCGCGCTCGCCACCCCCCGCACCACAAGGCTGGCAGGCAGCCCGGCCGAGGGGCGGATCACCTATGTCACCCGTTCGCGCCTGATGGGCTATCCCGACTACACCACCATCGCGGCCCTTCCCGATGGCGAGGGCGGGTCCTTCCCCGTCCTTTACGCCCGCCAGCGCTTCGGCAGCCGCGACCAGGACGTCAACCGCGCCCGCATCGAGGATTGGCTCACCCGCCTCGCCGCAGGCGAATAGCGTTCCGCTTCTTTTGTTCCCAAATATCCCGGGGGGAGCGAAGCGGGGGGCAGCGCCCCCCCCATTA
>JAFIEN010000165.1 GCA_020832515.1 Rubellimicrobium sp.
CCGCAGTGGGGGGCCCGCGCGCGGGCCGCGGGGACCGGCGCCTGGGGGGGCGCCCGGGGGCGGGGGGGGGGGGGGGGGGGGCCAACCCCCCCCCCCGGGGGGGGGGCGCCGGGCGGGTCAAGGCAGGCGGCTGTCAATCCTCTGCGACGATCCCCCAAAGCGCCCCCCGCGGTGCCCAGCCGCGAAACCCGCCCGAAGAGATCCGGCACCATTCCCCGTCGCATTCGCTCAGCCGCGCGATGACCCCCGCCTCGAGCAGCGCCACCTCGGGGGCGCCCTGCTGCGGCCGGGCACGGATGGGCAGAAGGTCATCCATCACGATCACCGTCCGGCTGCCCGAGAGCAGCGTGAAATGCACCCAGCCCCCCATGCCGTCGCGATCCTCGACCCGGCGCCAATGGCCGAATTCCGCGGTGACACGCAGCGGCGTGTTCTCGCGCGTGTAGACCCAGTCGATCCGGTGCGACAGCGACGGGCCGCGCCGCACATTGCTGTCGCCCGACCTGAGCGACACATAGCGCGGCAGGGGCAGCCCGGTTTCCGGCCCGATCCCCGGATCGCGCGAGACGCGCGCCTCGACCATGCCTTCGGGCGGTTCGGTCTGCGACAGGGGCGGTGCTGCGGCCAGAAGGTCGCGCGGCGGCAGATCGGCCGCCTCGGGCAGTGCCGCCACGGCGGCAAGGGCGGCACCGACCGCCATGTCCTCTTCCGAGACCAACGCGTCGGGGCGCAGCATCGGCCGCAGGCCCGGTCCGGTGGACGGCGCTGCGGCTGTTTCCGTGGCCGGAGCAGCAGTTTCAGCAGTGGTTTCAACGGTGTCGGGGGCCTCGTCCTGGGCCAGGGCGGGCATGACAAGAAGGAAAAGCCCCCCGAGGAGTCCCGAAGCCGCTGTCAGATATCCCTGACCCGTCCCGCCCATGCCACCGCCTCCGCGCGTCTTGTTCTTGTGATCCTCGCGCCTGACTGGCAACTTGCCAGCGAAGCGTGGTCATTGGAAGCGGGGGAACGATCTCGATGCCATCCAGAGGGTTGAGTGTTGTCGTCACGCGACGGTTGCCCGAAGCGGTCGAGACCCGGATGACCGAACTGTTCAACGTCCGCCTGCGCGACGACGACAGTCCGATGCCCCGCGACGAGATCGCCGCCGCCCTGCGCGAGGCCGATGTGCTGGTGCCCTGCCTTGCCGACACGATCGACGCGGGCCTTTTGGCGCAGGCGGGCGAGCGGTTGAAGCTGATTGCCAACTATGGTGCGGGCGTGGACCATATCGACGTCGACACGGCGCGCAGTCGGGGGATCCTCGTGTCCAACACCCCCGGCGTGGTGACCGAGGATACGGCCGACATGACGATGGCGCTGATCCTTGCCGTGACCCGGCGCATCCCCGAGGGGTTGCAGACGATGCAGGCCGGCGAATGGAGCGGCTGGTCGCCGACCGCGCTGATGGGCGGGCGGATCGGGGGTCGGCGGCTGGGCATCCTCGGCATGGGCCGGATCGGCCAGGCGGTCGCGCGTCGGGCGCGGGCCTTCGGCATGCAGATCCACTACAACAACCGCAAGCGGCTAAGGACCGAGGTCGAGGACGCGCTCGAGGCGACATGGTGGGAAAGCCTCGACCAGATGGTGGCGCGGGTCGATGTGTTGTCGGTCAACTGCCCGCATACGCCCTCGACCTTCCATCTGATGAATGCGCGCAGGCTGCGGCTGATGAAGCCCTCGGCGGTGATCGTGAACACTTCGCGCGGGGAAGTGATCGACGAGAATGCCCTGACCCGGATGCTGCGCGCGGGCGAGATCGCGGGGGCGGGGCTGGATGTCTACGAACGCGGGGCCGAGATCAATCCGCGCCTGCGCGAGTTGCCCAACGTGGTGCTTCTGCCGCATATGGGTTCGGCCACGGTCGAGGGGCGGATCGAGATGGGCGAGAAGGTGATCCTCAACATCAAGACCTTTGCCGACGGCCACCGCCCGCCCGATCTGGTGGTGCCCGGCATGCTGTGAGGGTGCGGGAATTTGTCCAAATTCCCGCTGCGCCGAATTTGGCCAAATTCGGCCCTCCCCCCGGCCACGGCGAAAGTCGGATTCGTTGCGTGACTGGTCGCCATGCTGTCGCCTTTTTCCCCACATTGGGCCAGATTGCGCCCGACGCCTGACCCGCCCGCAAGGAGTGCCCCCATGTCCGCCCTGCCCAAGACCCATGTGAAGGCCCTCGTCGTCGGCGGCGGCGCGGTCGGCACCTCCATCGCCTATCACCTGGGAAAGGCGGGGTGGGACACGATGCTGCTTGAGCGCGATGAGCTGACCTCGGGCTCGACCTGGCATGCGGCGGGACTCTTGCCCTTGTTCAACATGTCCTTCGCCACCACCCATATCCACAAGTATTCGGTCGATTTCTACAAGGGGCTCGAGGCCGAGACGGGCCTGAACGCGGGATTCGCGGTCGTGGGCAACCTGCGCATGGCCCAGACGCAAGCGCGGATGGATGAATACATGCTCTATTCGACCACGGCCGAGACCTGCGACGTCCATCACGAATTCCTCACCCCGAAAGAGATCGCCGACCGCTGGCCGCTGGTGCGCACCGAAGACCTCAAGGGCGCGCTGTTCCATCCGCAGGACGGCTATATCAACCCCGCCGATGTGACCATGGCCATGGCCAAGGGCGCCCGCCAGCACGGTGTGACGATCGAGCGCAAATGGCAGGTCGATGCCTATCGCTGGACCGGCACCGAATGGGAGGTGACGGTCACGAAGATGGAGGACCGGGGCGGCAACCTTGTCCCCACCGACCACACCGAGGTGATCCGCGCCGAACATGTCGTCACCGCCACCGGCAACCATGCCCAGCGCACCGCCCGGCTTCTGGGCATCCGTATCCCCGCGATCCCGGTCGAGCATCAGTACATCGTCACCGAACCCGACCCGGCCCTGGTCGAGTGGCGCAAGGACAACCCCCAGCACCCGGTCCTGCGCGATGCCGATGCGAAATGGTATGTGCGCGAGGAACGCGGCGGCTGGATCCTTGGCCCCTATGAACAGGGGGCGCCCGCGCGGTTCGAACATGGCGTGCCCGACAGCTTCCGGGCCGATCTCTTCCCGCTCGATCTCGACCGGATCGAGGGGGAATACATGTCCTTCATCCACCGCATCCCCTCGTCCGAGAATGTCGGGCTGAAAGACGATTTCAACGGCCCGATCTGCTACACCCCCGACGGCAACCCGCTGGTCGGCCCGGCCCCGGGCCTTCGCAACATGTGGCTGGCCGAGGGCTTCTCCTTCGGCATCACGGCGGCCGGCGGCACCGGCCATTACCTTGCCCAGATGATGGTCGAGGGCGAGGCCGAGATCGACATGGCCAGCCTCGACCCCAAGCGCTACGGGTCGTGGATGACGACGGAATATGCCGCCCGCAAGAACGAGGAATGCTATTCCCACGTCTTCATCCTGCACCACCCGGATGAAGAGCGCGAGGCAGCCCGCCCGCTGCGCACCGCCCCCGCCTATGACCGACAAAAGGCGCTGGGCGCGCAGTTCGGGCAGGTGAACGGCTGGGAACGGCCCAACTACTACGCGCCCGAAGGCTTCGACGACCATGCATCGCGCAGCTTCCGCCGCGGCGGCTGGTGGCAATATGCGGTCGAAGAGGCCAAGGCGATCCGCGAAGGCGTGGGCCTGATCGACGCCACCGCCTTCACCAAACATCTGGTCAAGGGGCCCGGTGCGACGGCTTTCCTCGACTGGTTCACGACGAACAGGCTGCCCAAGGTCGGCCGGATCAACCTGACCTATGCGCTGACTGCCACCGGCACGACCCGGACGGAATACACGATCGTGCGGAAGTCGGAAAATGAATACTATCTGGTCTCGGCCGGTGCCTGGACCGCCTATGATGCGGATTTTTTGCAAAAATCCATCGAGGACATGGAGGCCACCTTCGGCCGGATCGAACTTCTGGACGTCACCACCCAATGGGGCGTCTTCGCCATCGCAGGTCCGAAATCGCGCGAGCTTCTGAAGGCCGTGATCCGCGACGCCGACCCCGAAACCGCGCTGTCGAACAAGCGCTTCCCCTGGCTTTCGGCGCGCCGGATCGAACTCGGCATGTGCCCGGTCCATGCGATCCGCGTCGCCTATACGGGCGAGCTGGGCTGGGAGCTTCACCACCCCGTAGAGATGCAGACTTACCTCTGGGACCTCCTGATGCAGGCGGGTGCGCCCATAGGCCTCAAACCCGTCGGCGCCCGCGCGCAGAACTGGCTCCGTCAGGAGAAAAGCTACCGTGCCTTCGGGACCGAGTTGGGCCGCGACGCGACCCCGCTCGAGGCCGATCTGGCCCGCTTCGTCGACCTGTCGAAAGATTTCCACGGCAAGGCCGCGATGGAGGCCAAGGGCATCCGCTCGAAATGCGTGACGCTGCTGATCGACGGGCCACCCGACACCGATCCCTGGGGGAAAGAGGCGCTCTATGCAACCGACGGCACCCGGGTCGGCCGCCTCACTTCGGGCGGATATTCGGTGGCCTTCGGCAAGCAGATCGGCATGGGCTACGTCCGCCCCGACCTTGCCGTGCCCGGAACAAGGCTCAGGGTGAAGATGCTGCGCGAGCTTTGGGATGCGGAGGTGACCGAGGACAGCCCCTACGACCCCACCAACGCCCGCCTGCGTGCCGACGGCTGACCCCGGGGAAAGCCTCGCACCCTTTCGCTTTGGTGCAAATACTCCGGGGTCTGGGGCAGAGCCCCGGTCCTCCGTCAGACCAGCGTGCGCGACCTCAACCAATCCTGCCACTGCGCGGGCGATCCGGCAAAGACGTTGAGGTCGATATCCCCCCGCGCCCCCGCCGCGCGACCGGTTCCGGTGTATTGCCAGAAGGTCCAGCGCACGCCGGGATAGACATCCGACGGATGCCCCGCGACCGAGCGCAGCCACATCTCTTCGCGCAGTAGCCCGATATCGTTGCGCCGCCAGAAATCGGGCGGTGTGTAGATGATCGGGCGCTGCCCGTAATGGCGCGCCACCATGTCAAGCCAAATGCGCGCCTCGGCCCGCACCTCTTCGGGGGGCGGGCGGAAGGTGCAGGTGGGCGACAGGTGATTCCACTCGAGGTCCAGCACCGGCGGCAGCGCGCCGGGCGTGCGGGGGACATGGCTGATGAACCAGCGCGCCTGTTCGGCGGCAGGGCGGCAGAAGTAGAAGAAGTGATAGGCCCCCCGCGCCACGCCCGCCCGCTGCGCCCCCTCCCAGTATTCGTGAAACCGGGGGTCGAGCAGGTCGCCCCCCTCGGTCGCCTTGATGAAGGCAAAGTTCACGCCATGCGCCCGCAGGCGGGGCCAGTCCAGATCGCCCTGCCAGCGCGAGACATCCGTGCCATGCACCGGATAGGCAGATGGCCCCCGGGCGGGCCATTCATAGGGGTTCGAATCGCCGAAATCGGGGGGGATGATCCGGCCGATCGGCTGGGGGGCCACGATGCGTTCCACCTGCCGCTGCGGCCGGGCGCAGGCCGATGCCAGCAGCGTTGCGCCAAGGCCGGACAGCACCCGGCGCCGGGGAAGGGAAGGGGTTCCGCTCATGCTGCGAGAGTGCCCAAGGCCCGGCCTCCTGTCATCCCGCCATTTCGGCGGGATGGCGAAAGGCCGCTCACGAATGGGCGAGGTGGTGCTGCCGGGCAGGTGCGGAATTTGGCCAAATTCCGCTGGCCTCGCGCTGCCCTCAGGGTGCGCCGCGGAATTTGGACAAATTCCGCCCGAACCGCGCCGGATCGAGGGCTGCCACCACCTCCGGCTCCAGTTCCGGCTGCCGTCCCGCCACCAGATCTGCCAGAAGCGCACTGGCTGCGGGCGCGGTCTGGAACCCGTAGCCCCCCTGACCCGCGCACCAGACGAAGGCCGGATCCTGCGGCGAAGGCCCCAGCACCAGCTGGCGGTCGGGCGCGAAGGTCCGAAGACCCGCCCAATTGGCCAGCATCCGGGTCACGGGTGCCGTCACATGCGCCTCGTACCGCGCCAGCCCCTCGGCCAGCACCATGTCATCGGCCCAGGCATCCAGCGGCTCGGACGGGTCCTCTTCGGCGGGTGACACGATCAGCGCCCCGGCATCGGGCTTGGCATACCAGTCCTCGCCCGCGCCGAACAGCATCGGCCAGCCCGCCACATCCTGCCCCTCGGGCGCCGCGATCCGCGCCATCGACCGGCGCAGCGGCGTAAAGCCCAGCGGCCCGATCCCCGCCATGGCCGCGACCTGATCCACCCATGCCCCCGCCGCATTGACCAGCACCCGGGCCGCGTAGCCGCCCTTGGAGGTCTCGACCTCCCATCCGATCGCCGTCCGGGCAATCGCGGTCACCCGCGCGCCCGTCACGATCTCGCCCCCGCTGTCGCGGATCTCGCGGGCGAAACCCTGGATCAGCCGGTCGGTGTCGATATCCCAGGCCTCGGGGTGGAAGGCTGCCCGGTCAACCACGTCGAGATTCAGGATCGGAACAAGTGCGTGGGCCTCGCTGGTGTCGATCCGCTCCATCTCCATGCCCGGAAGGTCGCGCTCGAACAGCTCCGCCCTTTCCGTCGACCCGACCATGAGCAGGCCGCGCGGACCCAGCACCCCGCCATTCGCCGTCATGTGATAGTCTTTGCTGGCGCGGTTCAGCGCCACCACCGCAGGCTTGCCGTAGGTTTCCTCGAAGAGCGCGGCCGAGCGCCCCGAGGCATGCCAGGCAAGCGCCCCTTCCGCTTCAAGCAGCGTCACCTGACCCAGATGCGCCAGACGCGCCCCCGCCGAAACCCCCGCGATCCCGCCGCCGATGATCAGAAAATCCCTCATGGCCCGAGGGATGCCACGGCCCGCCGGCAAGGGGAAGGGGCATCGACACCCGGCCCCGGATCGGGCATCAACCGCCCCGACCGATCAAGGGATCCCGCCATGTCGCAGCTATTCTCACCCTTCACTCTGCGCGACCTGACCTTGCGCAACCGCACCGTCGTGGCCCCGATGTGCCAGTACTCCGCCCGCGCGGGCCTGCCGAATGACTGGCACCTTGTCCATCTGGGCCGTTTCGCGCTGGGCGGGTTCGGGATGGTCATCCTCGAGGCGACAGGTGTCACGCCCGAGGGCCGCATCTCCTACGGCGATCTCGGCCTCTGGAACGACGTACAGGAGGCCGCGCTCGCCCGCATCGCCACCTTCCTCAAGGCACAAGGCGCCTCGCCCTCGATCCAGCTTGCCCATGCCGGACGCAAGGCCGCCACACCCCTCTGGTGGCGTGGTGCCTTCGACGAGACCGAAGAGGAAAAGGCCACAAACGGCTACGAGACCTGGGTCCCGGTCGCCCCCTCGCCGCTCATCCATGCCGAGGGCGGCGATTTCCAGCGCCCCGAAGCGCTTGACCTGCCCGGCATCCAGCGCCTTGTCGCAGCCTTCGCCGCCGCCGCTGTCCGCGCGGATCGGGCCGGGTTCGACACGGTCGAGATCCACGCCGCACATGGCTATCTCATCAACCAGTTCCTCTCGCCCCTCGCCAATCACCGCACCGACGCCTATGGCGGCGCGCGCGCCAACCGGATGCGCTTCCTCCTTGAGGTGACCGAGGCGGTCCGCGCCGTCTGGCCGGCCGCAAAGCCGCTTCTGGTCCGCCTCTCGGTCGAGGATGCGGTTCCGGGCGGCTGGCAGGTCGAGGACAGCCTTGTGTTGACCCGTGAGCTTGCCGCGCGTGGTGTGGACCTGATCGACTGCTCTTCTGGCGGCTTTGCGGGGGCGACGATCCGGCCCGCCCCGGGCTATCAGGTGCGCCTTGCCCGCGCGCTCCGCGACGCGGGCCTGCCCACGATGGCCGTGGGCCTGATCCAGGATCCGGCGGCGGCCGAGGCGATCGTCGCCCGGGGCGATGCCGATCTCGTGGCCCTTGCCCGCGGCGCGCTCGATGATCCCAACTGGCCGGTCCATGCCCGGCACGCGCTCGATCCGGGCGAGGGGGCCTATGACCTCTGGCCCGTCCAGGCCCGCGGGCGCATCCGCGACAAGGATCGCGTGCTGGGCTGGCGCGGCTTTGCCCCCGCCGGGGACAACTAGCCCGCCTGCGCCGCCGCCCGCCGCCCCGCCGCCAGAAGCACTGCCGCCACCCCCAGCGCCACAGCCTGCGGATGCTTGCCCAGTGCCGGATCGCCGATCGGACAGGCGATCCGCGCGATCTCTTCCGGCCGGTGCCCCAAAGCCTGCAGCCGCGATCGGAACCGCGCCCATTTCGTGGCCGACCCGATCAGCCCCGCCCCGCCAAAGCCCCGCATCAGAAGGCCATGGCAAAGCGCCAGGTCCAGTTCATGCGAATAGGTCAGGACCAGATGCTCGGCCGTCTCGGGCGCCTCGGGCAGAAGCGTCACCGGATCGGCCGCAATGCGCGCCCGCACCCCCTCGGCCAAGGCCTCGGGAAACCGCTCCGCCCCGGTATCCACCCATGTGATCGCGAAATCCGGCAGCGGCGCCAGCACGCCGACCAAGGCCCGGCCCACATGACCCGCACCCCAGATCCAGAGCGGCCGGCGGGCCAAGGGCGCCGCCTCCACCAGCCACCCGCCCTGCAGCCTTGGTGCCGCCCCCGCCGCCCGTTCCGCCATCCGGGCGGGTAGGGCCCCGTCGCCCTCGATCCGGCGCAGAAAGGGCAGGGTCCCGGGCAGGGACGCGGCATCGAACCGCTCCCAGACCAGCGTCACCGCCCCCCCGCAGCACTGCCCCAGCCCTGGCCCCAGCGAAATGGCCTGCA
>JAFIEN010000166.1 GCA_020832515.1 Rubellimicrobium sp.
CCATCTCGCCCTTGTCGGACTGGCTCATGTAGCCATGCACGGTGTTGGCCATCACGACCACGTCCATGCAGGGCTTGATCGGTTCGGAGACCAGCGCCTGCAGACAAAGCGATTCGATGGGCAGCCGGAAGCCCGCCATGCGCGCCAGCACACCGGAATGGCCGGCGACGATCATGCCCAGCCTGTCGCAGGCGATGGCGCCGCGCGTCGTTTCCACCCCGGTGACCTGGCCGTTCTCCTGCCGGATCCCCGTCACCTCGCAATTCTGGATGATGTCCATGCCCATGTCGGAACAGGCGCGCGCATAGCCCCAGGCCACCGCATCGTGGCGCGCGGTGCCGCCGCGGGCCTGCCAGAGCGCGCCGAGAACGGGGTAGCGCGGCCCGTCGATGCGGATGATGGGGCAAAGCTCCTTCACCCGTTCGGGGCCGATGAATTCGGTCGCAACCCCCTGCAGCGCATTGGCATGGGCGGTGCGCCGGTATCCCCGCACCTCGTGTTCGGTCTGGGCCAACATCATGACCCCGCGGGGGGAGAACATGATGTTGTAGTTGAGGTCCTGTGACAGCGTCTCGTAGAGGCTGCGGGATTTCTCGTAGATCGCGGCAGAGGGGTCCTGCAGGTAGTTCGAGCGGATGATCGTGGTGTTGCGGCCCGTGTTGCCGCCGCCGAGCCAGCCCTTTTCGAGGATCGCCACGTTGCGGATGCCGAAGTTCCGGCCGAGGTAATAGGCAGTCGCAAGGCCATGCCCGCCCGCGCCGACGATGATCGCTTCATAGCGGTCGCGCGGTTCGGGGCTGGTCCATGCGCGCTCCCAGCCGAGGTGGTGGCGGAGTGCCTCGCGGGCGATGGCGAAGGCTGAATATCGTCTCATCCGGGCGAATCCCTCGAAGCGTCACGGGCCATGGTGGCCATGGCATAACTGGACCTTGGACAAATTTGAATGGCGACGGTCTGCGGCACAAGGGCCAAAGAAAGCGACAGGCACGCCGCCTGCGCGACGGATGCGGGCCGGGGATGTGCAGAGGGACGGATTGCCCGCAGGTCAGGGCCTTGTGCCGCAGGGCCTTCCGAAGAGGGGATTCAGGGATTAGGTAGCGGAACCAGAGGAAAAGGGGGCGCCATGCTGTTCTGGATCATCGTCGTCGGTCTGTCGGTCGCTGTCTGCGCAAGCCTTGCCATGGTGCTGTTGCGTCCGGCGGACGACGCGGCGGCAAAGGGTGAGGCGACCGGGGAAGGCGCGCGCGCGGCCTCGGAGGATGTGGCGATCTATCGCGACCAACTGGCCGAGGTTGAGCGTGATCTGGCCCGCGGCGTGCTTGACCAGACCGAGGCCGAGCGGACGCGGACCGAGATCGCGCGCCGCCTGCTTGCGGCGGACCGGGCGGGCGCGGCCCGTCTGGAACAGGCGCCGCACCGGGCCAACCTTGTCGCCGGGGGTCTTGCGGGGGTCGTGCTGGTCGGTGGCAGCCTCTGGGTCTATACCCTTGTCGGCGCGCCGGGCATGGCCGATCAGCCGCGTGCCGCCCGGCTGGCCGAAAGCGCAAGCGCGCGCGAAACGCGCATGTCGCAGGCCGAGGCCGAGGCGCTGTTCGCCGCCATTCCCCGCCCCGTGCCCCAGGTCGATCCCGAATTCATGGCTGCGATCGAGCGGTTGCGCGAATTGATGCCGCAGAACGAGGAGAATGTGACCGGCTGGGAAATGCTGGCCATGCATGAGGCGCAACTGGGCAATTTCGCCGCCGCCGCCGCCGCGCAGGCCCGCGTGGTGGCACTGCGCGGACCCGCGCTGGAGGCCGGAGATCTCGAGGACCTGCTGGACCGGATGGTGGGTGCGGCGGGGGGCCATGTCTCGCCCGAGGCGGATGCCGTGATCGAGCGGCTCGAGGCGATCGAGCCAGGCAATCTGGCGGCCCGCTATTATGCGGGGCTGATGCATGTCCAGACGGGACGCTACGATCTTGCCTTCGCGCTGTGGCGCACGGTGGTCGAGACGGCGCCCGACCGCAATCTCTACAAGCAGCTCGCCATGGCGCAGATCGAGGATATCGCATGGCTGTCGGGCCGCAACTACACGCCGCCTGCGGCCATGCCCGGCCCCACCGACGAAGAGATGGCGGCCGCAGCCGATCTGGACCCGGAGGTGCGCGAGGCGATGGTGCGCGGCATGGTCACGCAGCTTGCCGAGCGGCTGGCCTCGCAGGGCGGGCCGGCCGAGGATTGGGCACGCCTCATCACCGCCTATGTCGTTCTGGGCGAGGTCGACATGGCCGGCAGCATCTGGGCCGAAGCGCGCGAAGCGTTTGCCACGAACCCGCCCTCGATGGAGATCCTGACCGAGGCCGCCCGCGCGGTGGGCCTGACCGAGTGATCTGCGACGATCCCGAGGCCTTTGCGGCCAGGCTTGCACCAATGCGGGCGCTGGCGGGGCTGGACCTTGGCACACGGACGATCGGGGTGGCCGTGTCGGACCGGATGCGGTCGGTGGCGTCCCCGCTCGAGACGATCCGCAAGACGAAATTCGCCGCCGATGCCGCGCGCCTCATGGCGCTTGTTCATGGGCGAGAGATCGGCGGGATCGTGCTGGGCCTGCCGCTCAACATGGACGGCTCGGAAGGGCCGCGCGCGCAATCGGCGCGCGCCTTCGCCCGCAATCTCGAGCGGCTGACCGACCTGCCCATCGCCTTCTGGGACGAGCGGCTGTCCACGGTTGCGGCGGAAAGGGCACTCCTTGAGGCGGATACGTCGCGAAAGCGTCGCGCAGAGGTGATCGACCATGTCGCGGCAGCCTATATCCTGCAAGGACTGCTCGACCGGCTTGCCTATCTGAAAGGCCAGATGTGACCCGACCCGACCCCTCCGACAAGATCTGGCGGCGCGCCGAGATCCAGAGCCCTTGCGTGAAGATCTGCGTGATCCACCCCGAGGCCCGTCTCTGCGTCGGCTGCCATCGCAGCATCGAAGAGATCGCGGGCTGGTCGCAGTTGTCCTCTGATGCGCGGGCCGAGATCATGGCCGAACTGCCGGGCCGGTCGGGAATACTGCGCAAGCGCCGCGGCGGCCGTGCGGCGCGCACGGGCGCAAGGGATGAAAGCTGACGCCCGGATCGGCGACCGGAGGTTCGGCGGTAGCGCGCCCCGGGGCACGTGCCGGCCATCACGAAATCGCGACCATCGCAGGCCGCCCGGCCCCTCTTTCATCCCCCGTCGAATCCCCTATGGTAAGCATAGTGCTGCGAAAGGTTGGACGTCCGTGACCCGCTCCATCGACTATGGCAACCTGATGCATCAGGCGATGCGAGGCCTTATCCAGAACGTGCTGACGGATATCGCGCGCAACGGCCTACCGGGCCGGCACCATTTCTTCATCACCTTCGACACGATGCACCCGGATGTCGAGATCGCCGACTGGCTGTCCGATCGCTATCCCGGCGAGATGACCATCGTGCTGCAGCACTGGTTCGCCGGTCTCGACGTGACGGACGAAGGCTTTTCGGTGACGCTGAACTTCGGCGACAATCCCGAACCGCTTTACATCCCCTATGACGCGATCAAGACCTTCGTCGATCCTTCCGTCGAATTCGGACTGCGATTCGAGACGCAGTTTGACGAAGCGGCAGAGGACGAAGACGATGAAGGCGCGCCGATGGAAGAGGATGCCGAGCCAGAGGAGAAATCCACCCGGAGCGAGGCCGAAGTCGTGAGCCTCGACAAGTTCCGCAAGTGACTTCCCACCGGTCCGGCGATCCGGCCGTTGCCCCCGGGGCGGCCCGCAGCTAAAACCGGCATGCAATCGCATACCAAAGCCCTGCTGCAAAGGCCCGGCCCATGACCCTGTCCGCCACCCGCACCGAAACCGACAGCTTCGGCCCCATCGATGTCCCTGCCGACCGCTACTGGGGCGCGCAGACGCAGCGATCGATCCAGAACTTCCCCATCGGCTGGGAAAAGCAGCCGATCGCCATCGTCCGCGCGCTGGGCTTCATCAAGCAGGCCTGCGCCGAGGCCAACAGGGCGCGCGGCAAGCTGGCGCCCGAGATCGCCGATGCGATGATCGCGGCCGCCGCCGAAGTGGCGGGCGGCAAGCTCGACGACCATTTCCCGCTGGTCGTCTGGCAGACGGGGTCCGGCACGCAGTCCAACATGAACGCAAACGAGGTGATCTCGAACCGCGCGATCGAGATGCTGGGCGGCGAGATGGGCTCGAAAAAGCCGGTCCATCCCAATGACCATGTCAACATGGGGCAAAGCTCGAACGACACCTTCCCCACCGCGATGCATGTGGGCATCGCGATGACCGCCCGCGACGTGACCCTGCCGGGGCTGGAGAAACTCCACGCGGCGCTGGTGGAAAAGGTCGCCGAGTTCGACGACATCATCAAGATCGGCCGCACCCATACGATGGATGCGACACCGCTGACCCTGGGGCAGGAGTTTTCGGGCTATGCCCATCAGGTTGCCATGGGCATCCGCCGCATCAAGGCCGCACTCCCCGCGATATACGAACTGGCCCAGGGTGGCACGGCGGTCGGCACCGGCCTGAACAGCCCGCAGGGCTGGGGCGAGGAGATCGCCGCCAACATCGCCCGCCTGACCGGCCTGCCCTTCGTCACCGCGCCCAACAAGTTCGAGGCGCTCGCCGCCCATGACGCCCTGGTCGAGATGTCGGGCGCGCTCAGGACGGTGGCCGCCAGCCTCTACAAGATCGCCTGCGACATCCGCATGCTGGGCTCCGGCCCCCGTTGCGGTCTGGGCGAGTTGCGGCTGCCCGAGAACGAACCGGGCTCCTCGATCATGCCCGGCAAGGTCAACCCCACCCAGGCCGAGGCGCTCACCCAGGTCTGCGCCCATGTCATGGGCAACGACGCCGCGGTCGGTTTCGCCGGCAGCCAGGGCCATTTCGAGCTGAACGTGATGAAGCCGATGATGGCCTATAACGTGCTGCAATCCATGCAGCTTCTGGGCGATGCCGCCGGCGCCTTCACCGACAATTGCGTGACGGGCATCGAGGCCGACCGCGACCGGATCGGCCGGCTGATGCGCGAATCACTCATGCTGGTGACGGCCCTCGCGCCCACGATCGGCTATGACAACGCGACGACCGTGGCCAAGACCGCCCACAAGTACGGCACCACGCTCAAGGAAGAGGCGATCCGGCTGGGCTTTGTCGACGAGGCCACCTTCGACCGCGTGGTCCGTCCGGAAGAGATGATCGGCCCGAAATGACGACCGACCCGAAGATCCTCAACCTCAACAAGGCCCGCAAGGAACGCGCCCGGTCCGAGGACAAGGCCCGCGCGGATGCAAATGCCGCCAGACACGGCCGCACCAAGGCCCAGCGCCTGCTCGAGGCGGCCCAGGCCGACAAGGCCCGCCGCGCCCTCGACGGGGCCCGGTTCGAGGACGAGAACGAGGCTTAGGCGGCGATGAGCGCCCGCCCCGTCAAACGCTCGCTCACCCTGCGCGGCCACCGGACCAGCGTCTCGCTCGAAGAGGCCTTCTGGCAGGAATTCCGCCGCATCGCCGGGGCGCGGGGACAGTCTCTCAACGCATTGGCGGCCGGCATCGACGCCGGGCGCGAAGATGTCGGTCTTGCCTCCGCGATCCGCGTCTTCGTGCTGGAACACCTGCGCGACGCCGCCCTCAAGGCTCCCGCCACATCGCCACCGCCGGAAAGTCGATCCCCGGCGCAAGGGGAACAGTGACCGGCCCGACCTCGACAAAGCCCGGCGCCCGGTAGAAGGGCACCGCCGTCAGCGTGGACAGGCACTCCATCCGCCGCCCGCCCGCCGCCCGCGCCGTCCCGAACACCCGCTCCATCAGCAGGTGCCCCACACCGCACCGGACCAGACGGTCATCCGTGACCACATGCCGGATGTGGGCCACACCCGGCACGCGCCCGCGCGATCCGGGGCGCAGCGCCGAGACCAGCACGGACGGCGCGTCATCGGCCTTGGGAAGCCGCGGACAGGCACGCGCCAGCAACGTATCGCCAGCAACGCATCACCAGCCGCGATATCTGCCCGGGTCGCCACCCGGAAGGTCAGGGACATGGACATGCTCCCCACCATGACGCAAAAGGGCCGCGCCTTCCGGCGCAGCCCTGTCGATCACTAGCGGAAGGGGAAGATTACTTGATCTTGCCTTCCTTGTATTCGACATGCTTGCGCACAACGGGATCGTACTTCCGTACGCTCATCTTCTCGGTCATGGTGCGGGCGTTCTTCTTGGTCACATAGAAATGCCCGGTCCCCGCGGTGGAGTTCAGGCGGATCTTGATCGTGGTCGGCTTCGCCATCGGTCGTCTCCGGGTCTCGCGGGGGCCCAAGCGCGCCCCGGCGGAAATCTGTTGAAGCCCGGCTTTTAGCCACCTCGCCCGCGCTGTCAACCACAAAGCCGCCCGCCCGCCCCGCTCGCGCCGAACGGCACCGCCGCGACGCGCGCCTCCGCGCCCCGGCCCCTTCCGGCTTCTTTTGTTCACAAATATCCCGGGGGGAGGCCTGTCAGGGCCGAGGGGCAGAGCCCCCCACCGGAAATTTGCAAAATTTCCGCCCCCGCCCGAACATGACCTGCATCAAGGCGGCCCTGTGCCGCTGCCTCCACCCTGTGCCGCAACGCCACCAAGGGAGGAACGGTCGTGGACAAACCTGTCATCTGGTTCGAAGACCTGCGCCGGGGCGATGTGCCCTCGGTCGGCGGCAAGAACGCCTCGCTGGGCGAGATGGTGGCCACGCTTGGCCCCAAGGGCATCTCGGTGCCCGCAGGCTTTGCCACCACCGCCGACGCCTATCGCGGTTTCATCGCCGCCAACGACCTTGCCCCCCGCATCGGGGCCGAGCTTGCGGCGCTGGCCGATGGCCGCACGCCGCTGGCCGAGGCCGGCGCCCGCATCCGCGCGATGATCGTCGCAGGCGACTGGTCGCCCGACCTGCGCGCGGCGATCCTTCAGGCCTATGCCGAAATGGCCCGCCGCACCGGAACCACAGACCCCTCGGTCGCCGTCCGCTCCTCCGCCACGGCCGAGGACCTGCCCGACGCCAGCTTTGCCGGCCAGCAGGAAACCTTCCTCAACGTCACCGGCGAAGACGCGCTCCTGAAGGCCGCGAAACGCTGCTACGCCTCGCTTTTCACCGACCGGGCGATCACCTATCGCGGCTTGCAGGGTTTCGATCACATGCAAGTGGCGCTTTCGGTCGGCGTCCAGCAGATGGTGCGCGCCGATACCGGGGGCTCGGGGGTGATGTTCTCGATCGACACGGAAAGTGGCTTCGACAAGGTCGTGCT
The DNA here is from genome assembly GCA_020832515.1 of Rubellimicrobium sp. GTDB lineage: Bacteria > Pseudomonadota > Alphaproteobacteria > Rhodobacterales > Rhodobacteraceae > JAFIEN01. Next base: position 7,284 of record JAFIEN010000166.1, read on the forward strand.
CATCAACGCGGCCTGGGGCCTGGGCGAAAACGTCGTGCAGGGGGCCGTCACGCCCGACGAATACATCGTCTACAAGCCGCATCTGGCCAATCCCGCCCTGACCCCGGTGATCGAACGCAGCCTGGGCGCCAAGGAAAAGAAGATGATCTACGGCACGGACGGGGTCCAGACCCGCAACGTGCCCACCTCGCGCGCCGAACGCGCGCGATTCGTCCTGTCGGATGCCGAGATCTGCGAGCTTGCCCGTCAGGCGGTGATCATCGAGGACCATTACGGCATGGCGATGGACATGGAATGGGCCCGCGACGGCGATACGGGGCAACTCTACATCGTGCAGGCAAGGCCCGAGACGGTCCAGTCGCGCGGTGCCTCGACCGCGATGCAGAGCTATACCGTCACCCATGCCGGCCCCCGCCTTGTCTCGGGGCTGAGCGTGGGGGGCGCGGTCGCCACGGGGCGGGTCTGCATGATCGAGAGTGCAGCGGATATCGACCGTTTCGTCGATGGCGCGGTGCTTGTCACCTCGACCACCGATCCCGACTGGGTGCCGATCATGAAGCGCGCCGCAGCCATCGTCACCGACCACGGCGGGCGCACCTCGCATGCCGCGATCGTCAGCCGCGAACTGGGCCTGCCGGCCATCGTGGGCACCGGCAATGCCACCCATCTTCTGCATGACGAACAGGAGGTGACGGTCAACTGCTCGGAAGGCGAGGAAGGCCATGTCCATGCCGGCATCGCCACAGTCGAGATCGAGGAGATCGACCTTGGCGCCCTGCCCGAGACGCGCACCAAGGTCATGTTCAACATGGCCAACCCCGCCGCTGCCTCGCGCTGGTGGCGGCTGCCGTCCGATGGCGTGGGGCTGGTCCGCATGGAATTCGTCGTCAACAACGCGATCAAGGTGCATCCCCTCGCGCTGACCCGGTTCGACCAGCTGCAGGACGAAGGCGTCAGGGACGAGATCGCGGCCCTCACCGCCGGATACGACGACCGGACCGAATATTTCGTGGAAAAGCTTGCCCTTGGACTCGCGCGGATCGCCGCCGTGCATTACCCGCATCCGGTCATCGTCCGGATGAGCGATTTCAAGACCAACGAATATGCCGCCCTGCTGGGCGGGCGGCAGTTCGAGCCGGTGGAAGAGAACCCGATGATCGGTTTCCGCGGTGCCTCGCGCTACTATTCGCCGGCCTATCGCGACGGTTTCGCACTGGAATGCCGCGCGATCGCCCGGGCGCGGGGCCAGAAGGGGTTCGACAACATCATCATGATGATCCCATTCTGCCGCACCCCCGACGAGGCCGACCGGGTGCTGGCCGAGATGGCGGCGAACGGCCTTGAGCGCGGCGCGGACGGGCTGCAGGTCTATGTGATGTGCGAGATCCCCTCGAACGTGATCCTGGCCGAGGAATTCGCCAGGCGCTTCGACGGCTTCTCCATCGGCTCGAACGA
>JAFIEN010000167.1 GCA_020832515.1 Rubellimicrobium sp.
GGGGGGGGGGGGGGGGGGGGGGGGGGGGGGGGGGGGCCCCCCCCCGCCCCCGGGGGGGGGGGGGCCCCCCCCCGCCATTACAGATCCATCAACAGGCGCCGGGGATCCTCGAGCGCCTCCTTCACACGGACCAGGAAGGTCACCGCCCCCTTGCCGTCCACGATCCGGTGGTCGTAGCTGAGCGCGAGATACATCATCGGCCGGATCACGATCTGCCCGCCGACCACCACGGGCCGGTCCTGGATCTTGTGCATGCCGAGGATGCCCGATTGCGGTGGGTTCAGGATCGGCGAGGACAAGAGCGAGCCATAAACACCACCGTTCGAGATGGTGAACGACCCGCCCTGCATGTCGGCCATCGAGAGCTTGCCGTCGCGTGCCTTCAGGCCAAGTTCGGCGATGCCCTTCTCGATCTCGGCGAAACCCATGCGGTCGGCATTGCGCAGGACGGGGACGACAAGGCCGGTGGGTGTGCCGACCGCGATGCCCATATGGACATAGTTCTTGTAGACGACCTCGTCGCCGTCGATCTCGGCATTGACGTCGGGTACTTCCTTCAGCGCGTGGACGCAGGCCTTGGTGAAGAAGGACATGAAGCCCAGCTTCACCTTGTGCTTCTTTTCGAACAGGTCCTTGTATTCGTTGCGCAGGGCCATGATGCCGGACATGTCCACCTCGTTATAGGTGGTCAGCATTGCCGCCGTGTTCTGTGCTTCTTTCAGGCGCCGTGCGATGGTCTGGCGCAGGCGGGTCATCTTGACCCGTTCCTCGCGGTCGGCGTCATCGGCCGAGACGGGCGCTCGGGGGGCGGGTTTGGGGGCTTCGACCGCCTTCGGCGCTGACAGCGCGGCGAGGACATCTTCCTTCATCACGCGGCCGTCCTTGCCGCTCGGCGTCACGGAATCGCGGGGCAGGTCGTTGTCGGCCATCAACTTTTTCGCCGAGGGCGCATCCTCGACATCGCGCTTTGCCTCGGCCTTGGGTGCCGGTTCGGGCGCCGGTTCGGGGGCCTTTTCGGCGGCCTTGGCGGGCGCGGCCTGTCCCGAACCTTCCGAGATCTGCGCCAGAAGGGCGTTCACGCCCACTGTCTCGCCCTCGGCGGCGACAATCTCGGAGAGGGTGCCCGAAGCGGGCGCCGGCACCTCGACCGTGACCTTGTCGGTCTCGAGCTCGCAGAGCATCTCGTCTGCCTTGACGGTATCGCCGGGCTTCTTGAACCAGGTGGCGACCGTCGCTTCGGTGACGCTTTCGCCAAGCGTGGGGACGCGGACTTCGATACTCATGTCAGTTTCCTTCGATACCGAGGGCTTCGCGGACGAGCGCCTCTTGCTGGAGCTTGTGCTGGCTGGCGAGGCCCGTGGCGGGCGAGGCGCTGGCCGGGCGGCCGGCATAGGCGGGCCGGGTGTGGCTGGCCTCGATCCGGGTCAGGACCCATTCGAGGTTCGGCTCGATGAAGGACCAGGCGCCCTGGTTCTTCGGCTCTTCCTGGCACCAGACCATCTCGGCCTTCGGGAAACGCTGGAGTTCCTTCACGAGCGACAGCGCCGGCACCGGATAGAACTGTTCGATCCGCAGGAGGTAGACATCGTCCAGCCCGCGCGCATCGCGCTCCTCGAGCAGGTCGTAATAGACCTTGCCCGAACACATGACCACGCGGCGGATCTTGTCGCCGGGGCGCAGTTGCAGGGTCGAGTTGCCCTTTTCCGCATCGTCCCAAAGGACGCGGTGAAAGCTTGATCCGGTCGTGAAATCCTCGGTGGTGCTGACCGCCATCTTGTGACGCAGCAGCGACTTGGGCGTCATCAGGACCAGTGGCTTGCGGAAGGTCCGGTGCAGCTGGCGGCGCAGGATGTGGAAATAGTTGGCGGGCGTGGTGCAGTTGGCCACGATCCAGTTGTCCTGCCCGCACATCTGCAGGAACCGTTCCAGACGGGCCGAGGAATGTTCCGGCCCCTGTCCCTCGAACCCGTGGGGCAGCAGCATGACAAGGCCCGACATCCGCAGCCATTTGCTTTCGCCCGAGGAGATGAACTGGTCGAACATGATCTGCGCGCCATTGGCGAAATCGCCGAATTGCGCCTCCCACATCACCAGCGCGTTGGGTTCGGACAGCGAATAGCCGTATTCGAAGCCCAGGACGGCATATTCCGAGAGCATCGAATCGATGACTTCGTATTTCGCCTGACCTTCGCGGATGTGGTTCAGGGGATAGTGCCGGTCCTCGGTCATCTGGTCAATGAAGGCGGAATGGCGCTGCGAGAAAGTCCCGCGCGTACTGTCCTGACCGGACAGGCGCACCGGATAGCCCTCAAGCAGGAGCGAGCCGAAGGCCAGCGCCTCGGCCGTGGCCCAGTCGAAGCCCTTGCCCGTCTCGAACATCTGGCGCTTGGAATCCAGCAGTCGGTCGATTGTCTTGTGAACGTGAAAGCCCTCCGGAACGGAGGTCAGCGCATGGCCGACCTCGGCCATGGTGCCGGCCTCGATCGCGGTCTGGCCGCGCTGGTAATTGTCGCCGTCCTTGCGGTCTAGATGCGACCAGCGGCCGTCCAGCCAGTCGGCCTTGTTGGGGCGGTAGGTCTTTCCGGCCTCGAATTCCTCGTTCAGATGGGCCTGGAAGGCGGCCTTCATATCCTCGATCTCGCCCTCGGGGATCAGGCCGTCCTTGACCAGACGTTCGGTGTAAAGCGACAGCGTCGTCTTGTGCTTCTTGATGCTCGTGTACATCGCGGGGTTGGTGAACATCGGTTCATCCCCCTCGTTATGGCCGAAGCGGCGATAGCAGAAGATGTCGATCACCACGTCCTTGTTGAACATCTGGCGGTATTCGGTGGCGACCTTGGCGGCATGGACCACGGCCTCGGGATCGTCGCCGTTGACGTGAAAGATCGGCGCCTCGACCATGAGCGCGATGTCGGTCGGATAGGGCGAGGAGCGCGAATAGCTGGGCGCGGTGGTGAAGCCGATCTGGTTGTTCACGATGATATGGATCGTGCCGCCCGTCCGATGGCCGACAAGGCCCGACAGGCCGAAACCCTCGGCCACGACGCCCTGGCCCGCGAAGGCGGCGTCGCCGTGCAGCAGGATCGCCAGCACCGTCTTGCGTTCGGTATCGTTCTTCTGGGCCTGCTTGGCGCGGACCTTGCCCAGCACGACCGGGTTCACCGCCTCGAGGTGGCTGGGGTTGGCGGTCAGCGACAGATGCACCTTGTTGTCGTCGAAGACCCGGTCGGAGGACGCGCCAAGGTGGTACTTCACGTCACCCGATCCGTCGACTTCCTCGGGCTTGAAACTGCCGCCCTGAAATTCGTTGAAGATCGCGCGGTAGGGCTTGCCCATCACATTGGCCAGCACCGACAGGCGGCCCCGGTGGGGCATGCCGATCACGATTTCCTCGACGCCCAGAGCGCCGCCGCGCTTGATGATCTGCTCCATCGCGGGGATCAGGCTTTCGCCTCCGTCAAGGCCAAAGCGCTTGGTACCCATGTACTTGACATGCAGAAACTTTTCGAAACCCTCGGCCTCGACCAGCTTGTTGAGGATCGCCTTGCGGCCGTTCCGCGTGAAGGTGATCTCCTTGCCGTAACCCTCGATCCGCTCCTTGAGCCAGGCCGCCTGTTCGGGATCCGAGATATGCATGTATTGCAGCGCGAAGGTGCCGCAATAGGTGCGTTTCACCAGTGCCAGGATCTCGTTCATCGTGGCCACTTCAAGGCCAAGGACATTGTCGATGAAGATCGGCCGGTCCATGTCGGCAGGGGTGAAGCCGTAGGAGGCCGGGTCAAGCTCGGGATGGGGCTTGTCGTCGCGCAGACCAAGTGGATCGAGGTCGGCGATCAGGTGCCCCCGGATCCGGTAGGCGCGGATGATCATCAGCGCGCGAAGCGAGTCGAGCACGGCGCTGCGCACCTGCGCCTCGGTCAGGGTCACGCCCTTTTCGGCGGCCTTGGCGGCGATCTTTTCCCCGGCCTTCTTCGGATCGGCAGGCCATTGCCCGTCAAGTGCGGCGGTCAGGTCGTCCGAGGGCACGGGCGGCCAGTCGCTGCGCGCCCAGCTTGGGCCCTGCGCCTCGGCCCGGGCTTCGGCGGCGCTGTCGCCCAGCGCCTCGAAGAAGCTGCGCCAGCTTTCGTCCACCGCCCCGGGATTGTCGGCGAAGCGGGCGTGAAGCTGTTCGATGTAATCCGCATTCTGCCCTTGAAGAAAGGACGAGGCGTGGAAGATGTCGTTGCGGCCTTGTTCGGTCATGTGGCGTCCTCGGGGCGGTAGGGCGGCGCCGTAGGGGGGCGACGATTACAGAGTGGTGGGGAAGGGGAAGGTGATGGTCGTGCGGATGCCGTCGCCGCCTGTCAGATGTTCGGCGATGGCGGGTGGTGGCTCCATGCGGATGATGAAGTAGCCGGTCTGGGGAAAATCGCCGGTGGCGGGAACCTCGACCTGGGTCATCCGGATGCCGTTCTGTTCGAAGCCGGCCCCAAGCAGATCGAAGAAGCTTTGCGTCATCGGCTGGTGATCCCCACCCGTCCAGCATTCGACACGGAGATTGCCGCGCAGATCCTCGAAGCCGGCCAGAAGCAGAACCTTGCCGTCCCGCTCCATCAGGGTGCGCTGACCCGCGAAGTCCGCCCAGAAGGCGCGGGCCTGGGGCCGATGCGCCAGATGATCGGCCCAGCTGCCCTCGATCCGGCCGGTCACGGGCAGCCATATCTCGGCCAGACGATCGAGCGCTGCGTCCCGCTCGTCGGTCGGGATGTCGGTCCAGCCGATGGCGCGCAGGGTGGCGCGATAGGTCTCGGGGTTGCCGTGCGGTAACAGGCAGGGTTCGAGGACACCGGAGATGACCACGGCATCATCGGGGATTTGGGGCGCCGCCCCGTCATGCGTGTGCGGCGCCTCGTCCTGGTCGGGGTCGACCGGGGAACCGACCGGCAGATCCTCAGGCACACCGATCGAACCCTCGTCCAGCGTCTCGGCCGGGCTGTCCGCGGGCGCGGCTTCCTCGGCGCGCAGCGCCGCAGACCCAAGTCCGAGCGCTGCCGCGCAGATCAGCGCAAGGGTCGAGCCGCGTCCGCAAGGACCCTGCCGGTTGCTCCGGGCGTCTTTCCTTGACCAGTCCTGCATCGCGCCTCCCCCGCGCCAGTTCATTGCCGTATCGTCAGCCGATCGCCTGCAACACCGCTTGCCCCAGGGTGGCGGGGCTGTCGGCCACAACGATCCCGGCGGATTTCATCGCCTCGATCTTGCTGTCGGCATCGCCCTTGCCACCTGCGACGATCGCACCGGCATGGCCCATGCGCCGCCCCTTGGGCGCGGTGCGGCCCGCGATGAAGCCTGCGGTCGGTTTCCAGCGGCCACGTTTCTTTTCGTCCTTCAGGAACTGGGCAGCTTCTTCCTCGGCCGTGCCGCCGATCTCGCCGATCATGATGATCGACTGCGTTTCGGGATCGGCGAGGAACATCTCGAGCACGTCAAGATGCTCGGTCCCCTTGATCGGATCGCCGCCGATTCCCACGGCGGTGGACTGGCCAAGGCCCACATCGGTGGTCTGCTTGACCGCCTCATAGGTCAGCGTGCCCGATCGCGACACGACACCGACCGACCCGCGCCGGAAGATGGACCCAGGCATGATGCCGATCTTGCAGGCATCCGGCGTCATGACACCCGGGCAGTTCGGCCCGATCAACCGCGTCGATGACCCTTCGAGCGCACGCTTGACGCGCATCATGTCAAGCACGGGGATGCCTTCGGTGATGCAGACGACCAGCGGGATGCGCGCGTCGATCGCCTCGAGGATGCTGTCGGCGGCAAAGGGCGGGGGCACGTAGATCACCGATGCATTTGCCCCGGTTTCGGCCACCGCGTGGTGGACGCTGTCGAAGACGGGCAGGTTCAGGTGTGTGCTGCCACCCTTGCCGGGCGTCACGCCGCCGACCATCTTCGTGCCATAGGCGATGGCCTGTTCCGAATGGAAGGTGCCCTGAGAGCCGGTAAAGCCCTGGCAGATCACGCGGGTGTTTTCGTCGATGAGGATGGACATGTCTTTATTCCTGAAGGCGAATGCGGCCGGCGGCGACCGCAGAGGGCGGCGCGGCGGGGCGAGGGTTGCGGGCAGGGCGCATCGCGGCGGGCCCTATTCGATGAACGGCCGCGCAAAGCGCAGGGCCGATCCGGTTGACGACGTGCAGGCCGGATCCTGCCCCTCGCCGCTGAGTTGCGCCTCGATCCCGTTCGAGAGCAGGAACGTCTGGCAGCCATAGGCATCGGTGCCGGGCTGGACGGGGCCGCCGCCAGAGCGGTCGACAAGCGCGGTCAGGGCCGTCGTGATCTGCGGCGTGCCGATTCCCATCGCCTCGACCATGCAGAACGTGCCGGTGTCGTAGAGCATGACGAAGGTGCCGTCGCGGCCGAACTCCCAGAACCCCTGATCCAGCGCCTCGGCCGTCCAGCCGGCCTGGGGAAAGGCGTCGATCACCCGGGCAGTCAGGTTCGGCGCATCCGTGACCAGCAGGCAGGCGGCGACGGCCGCCTCGACCCGGGCGGTCGCATCGTCCGAGCCAAGCTGCCCTGCCAGTGCCGCAAGGGCCTGCCTGTCGAAGGCGGCAGCGGGGTTGGCAACCAGGGCGAGGGCGGCAAATGACGCCAGCGCCGCTGCACACAGCCGGGTTGTCATTCCCGCTACCCCTTCACTGCCTTCACGATCTTGGCCGCGGCATCCGACAGATCATCCGCCGCGATCACGTTTAGGCCCGAGGAGTTGAGGATCTCTTTCCCCTTCTCGACATTCGTGCCCTCAAGCCGCACGACCAGCGGCACCTTCAGCCCCACCTCGCGCACGGCGGCGACCACGCCTTCGGCGATCACGTCGCAGCGCATGATGCCGCCGAAGATGTTGACGAGGATGCCTTTGACGTTCGGGTCCGAGGTGATGATCTTGAACGCCTCGGTCACCTTCTCCTTGGTGGCGCCACCGCCCACGTCAAGGAAGTTCGCAGGCTCGGCCCCGTAAAGCTTGATGATGTCCATCGTCGCCATGGCAAGGCCCGCGCCGTTGACCATGCAGCCGATCTCGCCATCCAGCGCGATGTAGTTCAGGTCGAATTTCGACGCGGCAAGTTCCTTGGGGTCCTCTTCCGTCTCGTCGCGCAGCGCGGCGATATCGGCGTGGCGATAGATCGCGTTGCCGTCGAAACCCATCTTGGCGTCAAGGCATTTCAGATCGCCCTTGTCGGTCACGATCAGGGGGTTGATCTCCAGCATCTCCATGTCCTTGTCGGTGAAGAGCTTGTAGAGTGTGCCCATCAGCGCCACGCATTGCTTGACCTGATTGCCGGTCAGCCCCAGCGAAAAGGCGATGCGGCGGCCGTGGAAGGCCTGATAGCCGGTCGCGGGATCGACGCTGAAGGTCAGGATATTGTCGGGCGTCTCGGCGGCGACCTCCTCGATATCCATGCCGCCCTCGGTCGAGCAGACGAAAGAGATGCGGCTGGTCGCGCGGTCCACCAGCAGGGCAAGGTAAAGCTCGCGCTCGATGCCGGCGCCGTCTTCGATATAAATCCGGTTGACGGTCTTGCCGACAGGGCCGGTCTGATGGGTGACAAGCGTGCGCCCCAGCATCTGCTTGGCCTCGGTCGCGGCCTCCTCGACCGAACGGGCAAGGCGGACACCGCCCTTGTCGCCGGCGTCGGGTTCAAGGAAATGGCCCTTGCCGCGGCCTCCGGCATGGATCTGGGCCTTGATCACCCAGAGCGGGCCGTCAAGTTCTCCGGCGGCGGTCTTGGCATCCTCGGCCCGCAGCACGGCGCGACCGTCGCTGACCGGCGCACCGTAGGACCGCAGAAGCGCCTTGGCCTGATATTCGTGGATGTTCATGCGGCGATCCTCTCGGGACTTCAAACTCGCGCCCTTGAAACATGGATTGGCACAGCGAAGAACCGTCATCTGCCGGACAGGTCGCGAAAAGCGACATTCGTGATCACACGTGAAAAAACTGTGATCACGAAACCTGCCCCTGATGTTGCCCCATGTCCGGCCGGGGTGATTCGGCGGTCTTTCGCCCTTGTGGTCCAGACCCTGGCCCGGCGCCGGTGGCGCTTGCCCCGGGGCCGCGTGGCGTGACAGACTCGGCGCTGCAACATGCATCGGAGGGATCAGGATGCCGGATGACAGGCTTGGGCAGAATCCGGTCGCGGGATCGCATCTCTTTTACCAGACCGACCACCCCCGCCCCGTGCTGGACCGGGCCGAGGGCATCTACATGTGGGACCGCGCGGGAAACCGGTTCATCGACGGATCCTCGGGCGCGATGGTCTGCAACATCGGCCATTCCAACCCGGCCGTCCTTGCCGCCATGCGCGCGCAGATGGAGCAGTTCACCTTCGGGTACCGGCTGCATTTCCTGACCGAGGCCTCGGAACGGCTGGCGGCGCGCACGGCGGCGCTGGCCTGGCCGGGGATGGACCGGGTGTTCTTCGTCTCGGGCGGGTCCGAGGCGGTGGAATCGGCCATGAAGCTGGCCCGGCAATATGCGGTGGCCATCGGTCAGCCCGCGCGCTGGAAGGTGATCTCGCGCTGGCCCTCCTACCACGGCTGCACGCTGGGCGCGCTTGCAGTCACCGGCTATGATCCGCTGACCGAACCCTTCGCCCCGATGATGCAGGCGATGCCCAAGGTCCCCGCGCCGCGCGCCTGG
>JAFIEN010000168.1 GCA_020832515.1 Rubellimicrobium sp.
CGGCAAGGGCAAATGCCCCATCGTCGATACATTCTGGCAGACCGAGACCGGCGGCCATATCGTCACCCCCCTGCCCGGTGCGATCCCGCAAAAGCCCGGTTCGGCGACGAAGCCATTCTTCGGCGTCAGGCCCGTGGTGCTGGACCCGGCGACCGCCCAGGTGCAGGAGGCGACCGAGACCGAGGGCGTGCTCTGCATCGCCGACAGCTGGCCCGGTCAGATGCGCACGCTCTGGGGCGATCACGCCCGCTTCGAAGAGGCCTATTTCAGCCAGTATCCGGGTTACTATTTCACCGGCGACGGCTGCCGGCGCGATGCCGACGGTTATTACTGGATCACCGGCCGGGTCGATGACGTCATCAACGTCTCGGGGCACCGGATGGGCACGGCCGAGGTCGAATCGGCACTGGTCGCGCATGAGAAGGTGGCCGAGGCTGCGGTCGTGGGATATCCGCATGATATCAAGGGACAAGGCATCTATGCTTATGTAACCCTGATGCGGGGGGTAGAGCCGTCCGACAGCCTGCGCAAGGAGCTTGAGGCCTGGGTCCGGGCCGAGATCGGGCCGATCGCCAAGCCCGACCTGATCCAGTGGGCACCGGGCCTGCCCAAGACGCGCTCGGGCAAGATCATGCGCCGCATCCTGCGCAAGATCGCCGAGAACGACTACGGCGCATTGGGCGATACCTCGACGCTGGCCGATCCCGGTGTGGTCGACGACCTGATCGACAACCGGATGAACCGGGTTTGACGCAGATGGCACCCCCCGTCTTCATCCTTCTTGGCCCCCCCGGCGCGGGCAAGGGCACGCAGGCGCGGCTGCTGGAGCAGGACTTCGGTCTGGTCCAGCTCTCGACCGGCGATCTGTTGCGGGCCGCGGTCGCGCAGGGCACCGAGGCCGGCCGCAAGGCGCGCGCGGTGATGGAGGCAGGCGCACTGGTGTCGGATGACATCGTGCTTGCCATCCTTGCAGACCGGCTGGCGGACCCTGACCTGGACCGCGGCATCATCCTGGACGGCTTTCCCCGCACCACGCCCCAGGCCGAAGCGCTTGACGCGCTTCTGGCGCAGCGCGGGCAGCGGGTGACGGCGGCGATCAGCCTCGAGGTCGATGACGCCGCCATGATCGAGCGCATCTCGGGCCGCTACACCTGCGCGGCCTGCGGCGAAGGTTATCACGACACACACAAGCGCCCGGCCAAGGCGGGCATTTGCGACCACTGCGGCGGCACGGAGTTCAGGCGCCGTGCCGACGACAAGGCCGAGACGGTGCGCGACAGGCTGACCGCCTATCACGCCCAGACGGCGCCGCTGATCGCCCATTACGACGGGCGCGGCATCCTCGAACGGGTCGATGCGATGGCCTCCATCACACAGATCCGATCAACCCTCGCCGAAAAGGTGGCGGGCGTCTCGGCCTGACGGGAGGAGCGTGTCGCGGGCCGAAAGGCGCGGGGCACAACAACGACATCGCGATAAGGGAGTAAGCGCATGACGGAGCGTTCGTCATCGAATGAATACTGGCGGGCCAACATCAGGATCATCCTGATCTCGCTCGCCGTCTGGTTCTTCTGTTCCTTCGGCATGGGCATCATCCTGCGCCCTGCCCTCATGGGGATCTCGGTCGGCGGCGCCGATCTGGGGTTCTGGATGGCCCAGAACGGGTCGATCTACGTCTTCCTGGTCCTGATCTTCGCCTATGCCTGGCGGATGAACAAGCTGGACCAGGAACACGGCGTGGACGAATAGAGGCGCGATCATGGATCAATTCACCCTCAACCTGCTTGTGGTGGGCTTCACCTTCGCCATCTACATCGGGATCGCGATCTGGGCCCGGGCGGGCTCGACCGCCGAGTTCTATGCAGCGGGGCAAGGCGTGCACCCGGTGCTCAACGGCATGGCCACCGGCGCGGACTGGATGTCGGCGGCGTCCTTCATCTCGATGGCCGGGATCATCGCCATGGCAGGCGCCGGCGGCTATCAGCAATCGGCCTTCCTCATGGGCTGGACCGGCGGCTACGTGCTTCTGGCGCTGCTTCTGGCACCCTACCTGCGCAAGTTCGGCCGCTTCACCGTGCCCGAATTCATCGGCGACCGCTTCTATTCCGGCGGTGCGCGTCTGGTGGGCGTGATCTGCCTCATCGTCATCTCGGTCACTTACGTGATCGGGCAGATGCGCGGCGTGGGCGTGACCTTTGCCCGCTTCCTCGAGGTCTCGACCGATATGGGCCTCTACATCGGGGCGACGATCGTCTTCATCTATGCGGTCTTCGGCGGCATGAAGGGCATCACCTACACGCAGGTGGCGCAGTACATCGTGCTGATCATCGCCTATACGATCCCGGCGGTCTTCATCTCGATCGCGCTGACCGGATCGGTGCTGCCGCAACTTGGCCTGATCGGCAACCACGCCCCCTCGGGCGGGGACCTGGCCTTCCTTGCCAAGCTGGACGAGGTCGTCATGGAACTGGGCTTCACCCAGTACACGGCACATACGACCAACACGCTGAACATGGTGCTGTTCACCATGGCGCTGATGATCGGCACGGCGGGCCTTCCGCATGTCATCATCCGCTTCTTCACCGTGCCCAAGGTTGCGGATGCGCGGTCCTCGGCGGGTTGGGCGCTGGTCTTCATCGCGCTGCTCTACACCGTCGCTCCGGCGGTGGGCGCGATGGCGCGGCTGAACCTGACGACGACCTTCTGGCCCAATGCCGTCACCGGCAATGCGCTGGACGGCGAGGCGCTCTCGCTTGAGGCCATCGAGAACGATCCCGCGCTGGCCTGGATCACCACCTGGTCGAACACCGGTCTTCTGGCCTTCGAGGACAAGAACGGCGACGGCATGATCCAGTACTACAACGACGCCGATCCCCGGATGCAGGCCATGGCCGAAGAGCGCGGCTGGGCTGGCAACGAGATCACCAAGATCGACAACGACATGATGGTTCTGGCCAATCCCGAGATCGCGGCCCTTCCCGGCTGGGTCATCGCCCTTGTGGCGGCGGGCGGTCTGGCGGCGGCGCTGTCCACGGCGGCGGGGCTTTTGCTGGCGATCTCCTCGGCGGTGTCGCATGACCTGATCAAGCGGATGATCAACCCCGACATCTCGGAAAAGGGCGAGCTTCTGGCGGCCCGGATCTCGATGGCGGGGGCGATCCTCGTGTCGGTCTATCTTGGCCTCAACCCGCCCGGCTTTGCCGCGCAGGTGGTGGCGCTGGCCTTCGGCCTTGCAGCGGCGACGATCTTTCCGGCACTGATGATGGGCATCTTCTCGAAGCGCATCAACAAGGAAGGCGCCATCGTGGGTATGCTGGTCGGGCTGATCTTCACCTCGGTCTACATCTTCCTCTACCTGGGCTGGTTCTTCATCCCCGGCACGAACATGTTCCCCAACACGCCCGAATACCATCTCTTCGGCATCTCGCCCCTGTCGATCGGGACGATCGGCGCTGTCCTCAACTTCGCCTCGGCCTGGGTGGTGTCGATGGTGACGAAGGCCCCGCCGCGCGAGGTCACCGAACTGGTCGAATCGATCCGCGTGCCGCGCGGCGCCGGTGCGGCCCAGGCCCATTGAGACGGGTCTCGTGATGCGGGCCGGTTGACCCGACACGAATGGCACATCCGGGTGGGTTGCCGGGGGGTGCCCCTTCCACAAAGGATCCGAATTGGACGCCGACATGGACCAGCATACCGCCACGATCATCGGCTTTCTCGAGACGGTCCACCCCTATGACAGCCTGCCGCAGGACGAGCTGGCGCGTGTCGCCGGTTCCTTCAGCCGCAGGACCTATGCCGGCGGAGATACGATCTATCATGCGGGCGATCCGCTGCGCGGGCTCTATCTGATCGAGTCCGGCTCGGTCGAGGTGCTCGAGCCGTCGGGCGGGCTTGTCTCGCTTCTTGGCCCGCGCAACAGCTTCGGCGAACGCGGGCTTCTGCGCGACGGGCAGGCGGTGACGACCGCGCGCGCAACCGAGGATGCCGTCGTCCTGCGCCTGCCGACCGACGAGTTCCGCCGCCTGATCGCCCACTTCCCGGCCTTCGAGCGGTTCTTTCACCGCGGCCGCCCGGCCGAGGCACGCGAAAGCGACCTGACGACGCGCAAGGTGGCCGATCTGATGGCGCGCGCGCCCGTGACGGTCGAGAGCGACGCGTCCATCCGTACCGCCGCCGAAAGGATGCGCGACAACAAGGTGTCAAGCCTTGGCGTGCTGAACGGCGGTGAGTTCATCGGCATCGTGACCGCCCGCGACCTGACCTACAAGGCGCTGGCCGGGGGCCTTTCGCACGACGCCCCGGTGGCCGGGGTGATGACCCCCGACCCGGCGGTCCTGTCACCCGGCTCGCTGGGTTCCGACATCCTGCACATGATGCTCGAGATGGGGATCGGGCATTTGCCGGTGGTCGAGGGGGGCAAGCTTGTCGGCATGATCACCCAGACCGACCTGACCCGGTTTCAGGCGGTCTCGTCGGCCGGGCTGGTGCGCGATGCGGCCACGGCCGGGACGGTGGCGGATCTGGCGCGGGTGACGGCACGGATCCCCAGGCTGCTGGTGCAGCTGGTGGGTGGCAACAGCGCCCATGAGGTGGTGACAAGGCTGATCACCGATATCGCCGATACAGTCACCCGCAGGCTTCTGGCCCTGGCCGAGGCCGAGCTTGGGCCCGCTCCCTGCCCCTGGCTCTGGCTTGCCTGCGGCAGTCAGGGGCGGCAGGAACAGACCGGCATCAGCGATCAGGACAATTGCCTGATCCTGGATGATGCGGCGACCGAGGGGGACATGGCCTATTTCCACCGCCTGGCCCGCTTCGTCTCGGACGGGCTCGATGCCTGCGGATATGTCTATTGCCCCGGCGACATGATGGCGACCAACCCCCGCTGGTGCCAGCCGCTGCGCATCTGGCGCGACTATTTCCGCCGCTGGATCGCCACGCCCGATCCGATGGCGCAGATGCTGGCCTCGGTCATGTTCGACCTGCGCCCCATCGGGGGCGCGGTCAGCCTGTTCAAGGCGTTGCAGGCCGAAACCCTGCAGGCGGCTGCGCGCAATTCGATCTTCGTGGCCCACATGATCCAGAACAGCCTCAAGCATGCCCCGCCCCTTGGCCTCTTGCGGGGCTTCGCCACGATCCGCTCGGGCGAGCACAAGAACCAGATCGACCTCAAGCTGGGCGGCGTGATCCCGGTCACGGATCTGGCGCGCGTCTATGCCCTGATCGGGCGGCTGGAGCCCGTCAACACCCGCGCAAGGCTTGAAGCGGCCGAGGCTGCGGGGGTGATCTCGCCCTCGGGCGCGCGCGACCTGATCGAGGCCTATGACCTGATCGCCCAGACCCGGCTCGAGAACCAGGCCCGTCTTGTGCGCGCGGGTCAGGCACCGCGGAATTTCATGGCGCCCTCGGATCTGTCGGATTTCGAACGCGCGCATCTGCGCGACGCCTTTGTCGTGGTGCGCACCATGCAATCCGCCGTGGGTCAGGCGCGCGGGGCGAGGGTCTAGGGATGTTTCGGGCAACCTGCGGCACCAGGTGTGAAGCGCGGAGGGGGGCTCTGCCCCCCAACCCCCGGAGTATTTGCGCCAAAGCGAATGGCAGGGCGGGCTTGCAGTCGACGGCAGGCGGCCGCGCGGGATGGAGGGACTGCAGGGATGGGTATTGAACTGATCGCCGCGCTGATCGCGGGGTTCACGCTGGGCGGCATCGTCTGGATCCTGCGCCGATGGACAGGAGAGCTGCTGCCGCCATGGTCCGTGCCTTTCGGGGCGGCGGTGGGCCTGATCGGCTTTACCGTCTGGAGCGAATACGACTGGTTCCACCGCGTCTCGGCGCAGTTGCCCGAGGGTGTCGAGGTGGTCTGGGCCGAGCCGCGGGGCACGCCCCTGCGCCCATGGACCTATGCCGCCCCGATCGTGACGCAGTTCGTGGCCCTCGACACACGCGGGATGGGGCGACATGCGGCCGATCCGGGGCTGGTCACCGCGAAGCTTTACAGTTTCCGCCGCTGGGGCGGCACCGTGACCGCGATGGTCATCGTCGATTGCGCTTCGGGCCGGCAGGTCATGGTGACCGAAGGGGTGCGGATCGACGATGACGGCATCCTGACCGGGGGCGACTGGGCCGCCGCCGCGCCCGGCGACAGGAGTCAACAGCTGGCCTGCCGGGAGGTGTGACCATGGCCCAGGACGACCGCAAGCACCGCATCCTGGTGGTGGAGGACGAGGACAACATCGCCATCGCGCTGGATTACATCATGACGCGCGAGGGCTATGACCATGACCGCATCGCCACCGGCGCAGGCGCGGTCGAGCGGATCCGCGCCACTCATCCCGACCTTGTGCTGCTGGACGTGATGCTGCCCGAGGTTTCGGGTTACGAGATCTGTCAGGATGTCCGCCTTGATCCGGCGTTGTCGGATGTGAAGATCCTGATGATGACGGCCCAGGGATCGGCCATCGGGCGCAAGAAGGGGCTGGCGCTGGGGGCGGACGGGTTCATCTCGAAACCTTTCGAACTCAAGGAATTGCGCGACGAAGTGCGCAGGTTGCTTGCGTCGGGCGCCAACCGCTCATGACGGCGCGGGCCGATCCGGGGGCGGCACCGGCGGAAGATCCGCAGGCCCGCCATCAATCACCGCAGAACAACCGGACCGGGCTGTTGCGACTGGGGTTGCGGCTGCGGATGTTCCTGTTCTTCGCGGCCCTTGCCCTTGGGGCTGCGGCGGCGGTGATCCTTGGCCTGACCTTTGCCTATACGCGGCTGGACCGGCCAGAGCTGCTGGCCGCGTTCGTTCAGGGCGGCACTGTCGCGGGCTTTGGCACACTGGGCCTGATCGCCTGGGTCTGGTTCCTGTTCGATACCCATGTCGCCCGGCCCATCGACCTTCTGGCGGGCGATCTGCGGGCCCGCGCCCATGCCGACGTCTCGCCCCGGACAAGGGCGGCGATCGCACGCTACCTGGGTGACCTCGCCCCGGCCGCCGATGCGGCGGCCCAGAGCCTGTCCGAGACGCGCAGCGCACTTGCCGAAGCCGTTGCCCGCGAAACCCAGCGGCTTGCGGATGAAAAGGCCCGGCTCGAAGCGCTTCTGTCGGATGTGGACGCGGGCGTCGTGCTGTGTTCGGGGGCGCATCAGATCGTCTTCTACAACGGCCCCGCGATCGGTCTTCTGGGGGTCGACCCCTCGCCTTCAGGAGGGCTGGGCCTTGATCGTCATCTGTTCGACTACCTGCGCGAGGGTCCGGTGCGCCATGCCCATGAACGGCTGACCGCCGGCAGCGAGACCGACCCCGCGCCCGAGGGCGTCTCGGACATCCTCTGCGCCACGACCGGGGCGGCGCGGATCCTTGCGATGCGGATGCGCCTTCTGCCGGCGCAGGACGCAGGACCGTCAGGTTATGTTCTGACGCTGCGCGACGTGACGGCCGATCTTGCCCAGCATGCCCGGACCGAGGCCTTCCTGACCGAGATCTTCGACCGCGTCAGGCGGCCGGCGGCCAATCTGGTCACGCTGATGGCCGCCCTGACCGATCCGGCAGAAGAGGCATCCCGGGCTGATGCCGGGCTCGACGGCGCGATCCGGTCCGAGGTGGGGCAATTGTCGCGCGCGGTGACGGATCTGGCCGCACGGCATGACGCTGTGAGGGCCGAGGCCTGGCCTCTGGCGCTTACGCGCGCGTCGGACCTGGTCGACGGGATCCGCGCGAGGATCGAGGCCGGGGGCGGGACGGCCAGCACCGAGGCGGCCCCCCTTCTGCTGCGCTGCAACGGGTTCGAGATCGTGGCCCTGATCGCCGGCCTGGCCGAGGCCATCGCCGCCGAGACGGGCAATCCGGCTTTCCGCCTGTCGATCGACGAGGATGACGGTGCCGCGATGCTGCGGCTGGTCTGGTCAGGCCCGGGCCTTGCGCTGGTCACGCTGCAGGGTTGGCTCGGTGCACCGCTCGAACCCGGCCTGACCGATGTCACCCGCGCCGGCGTGCTGGCCTCGCATGCGACGGATGCCTGGCCCGAGGCGATGGGCCAGGGTGATCAGGCGCTCTGCCTGCCTTTGCCCCTGGCACGGCGTGCCGGGCCGCGGCCAGCGCCGATCCCGCGGCGCGTGGTCTATGACTTCGACCTGTTGACCCGCGCGCAGGCCGACAGGCTGGCCGACCGGACGCTGCGCGACCTGACCTATGTGGTTTTCGACACCGAAACCACGGGCCTTCTGCCGGGCCAGGGCGACGAGATCGTGCAGATCGCCGCCGTCCGCATCGTCAACGGCCGCCGGGTCGAGGGCGAGATCCTGGATACGCTGGTCAATCCCGGCCGCCCGATCCCGCCCGGCGCGACGGCGGTGCACGGGATCACCGATGCGATGGTCACCGAGGCGCCACCCGCGACCGAGGCCCTGCGCAGCTTTCACCGCTTTGCGCAGGGCGCGGTCCTTGTTGCCCATAACGCACCCTTCGATCTGGCATTCCTGCAGCGCAGCGAAGCCGCGCTAGGCCTGCGCTTTGATATGGCAGTGCTTGATACGGTGCTCTTGTCGGCAGTGGTCTACGGCCAGCATGACAGCCACAGCCTTGACGCGCTGACACATCGTCTGGGGATCGCCATCCCCGAAGAGGCCCGCCACACCGCGCTTGG
>JAFIEN010000169.1 GCA_020832515.1 Rubellimicrobium sp.
CCCCCCCCCCCCCCCCCCCCCCCCCCCCCCCCCCCCCCCCCCCCCCCCCCACCCGTCTTTCAATAGGCGGGCTGCAACCGCGTCTCGACCGGCACCTCGTTGGGCACCGACGGAATGGTCAGCAGCGACAGGAACGCCGCCCCCGCCCGCACCGATCCCGCCTGCCGCTTCAGCCAGCCCCCGACACCGCCCTGCTTGCGGCCGTCCGCGATCTGCCGGTTGGCCACCTCCAGCCGGTCAAGACCGGGCTGCCAGCGCGGATGGTCGATATCGAGCGTCAGCGGGAACACCTGCTTCGAGATCTCGGAGGTCTTCTTGAAGACCTCGTATCCGTACCAGACCGGATCCACGCCCAGCGCCTCGTGGAAGGCCGGCCGCTGATGGTCGCGCACCGACATGGTCGCATAGACCGCCGTCAGGAAGAACTTGATCCAGAGCTTGTTGACCCCGCTCGTCAGCTTGGGATCGGTCTTGAGCAGCAGGGCGAAGGCCTCGCCATGGCTGAACTCGTCGTTGCACCATTCCTTGAACCACTTGAAGATCGGGTGGAACCGGTGCTCGGGATGCGCCTCGAGATGGCGGAAGATCGTGATGTAGCGCGCATAGCCGATCTTTTCCGACAGATAGGTCGCGTAGTAGATGAACTTCGGCCGGAAATAGGTGTATTTCTTCGCCTGCGTCAGAAAGCCCAGGTTTACCGCGATCCCCGCCTCGCGCAGCGCGTCGTTGATGAAGCCGGCATGCCGCGCCTCGTCCCGCGCCATGAGCTGGAACAGCGTGGTGATGTCCTCGTTCTTGCCGCGCCGCTTCATCTCCTTGTAAAGCACACAGCCCGAAAACTCGGCCGTGCAGGACGAGATCAGGAAGTCGATGAACTCGCGCTTGAGGCGGGGTTCCATCCCGTCCCAGTCGACATGGTCCCAGTCCTCGTTCTTCTTGAAATGGCCCTTGTTCGGGTCGGCCTTCATCTGGGCGATCAGCTTGTCCCAGTCGGCGCGGACGGGCGACACGTCGATCGCATCCATCTCGTCGAAATCGGTGGTGTAGAAGCGGGGCGTCAGCAGCGTGTTCTGCAGCGCAACCTTGGTCGCGCTTTCGCTGTCGATCACTTCCTGCCGGGCCAGCGCCTCTTCGGCGGTGCTGGCGTCGGCGGAATGCAGCGGGGCCTTCAGCTCGGCATGCGCGTTCATGACATCACCTCGTCGCTGAAGCTGAACTCGCACAGCTCCATGAATTCGAAATCGCCCGTGGCGCGGGTCCAGAGCTGTTCAAGCTTGCTTGCCCGCGTGATGATCGCGGTGCGGCTTTCCTCGATCACTTCGCCATAGGGCGCCATGATCTCGGGTCCCTGGACCAGCACCGTATCGCCCGGATAGACGACCGCGCCATTGTCAAAGCGCACATGCGCCGAAAGCTCTTCGAAGCGGTGGCTGACCGTCACCGTGCAGGGGGCGGTTTCCCGTGTCCTTGTAAGAAGTCCCATGTGAGTTCCCTTTCCTCATCTGGCTGACCGGGTGGCTGGCCCGGTGCCGGTTCCGTCTCGTGTCAGTCCAGCATCCGGGCAAAGGCCGCGACATTGTCGGGGCCGTAGCCGATCAGCTCCACGACCATGCCGGTCGCGTCGTCGATGATGGCGATATTGCCGTTGGTCCGCCGCACCACGCGCACAGGCTCGCCTGCGCCCACGCCCTTGACGAAGCGGTCGCGGTCCAGCACGCGGCCGATCACGCCTATGAAGCCTGCCTTGTTCTCCGAGGACACGGCGATCAGATCGCCGGTCACGCCGTCGATCGCCTCGTAATTGCCCGTCCGGTCACCGGCGAGAACCACGCTCCGCTCAGCCACGATCTCGGCCTCGTAAAGCACACCGACATTGGGCCGCCCGCTGATCTGGGCATAGGCGACCAGTGCCACCGATCCCAGCATCAGCGCGAACATCCCCTGCACGAGGATCCGGGGGACCATCTCCTTGTCCCGGTGGCGCATCTGCGTTTCAAGCTGCGACATGACATGCCCTCCTATTCGGCGGCGACGGCGACGGCGATTGCGCCGGCGTCGGTGTTGCGGGTGACCTTTGGTTCGTTGACCCGTGCCTCGGCCGCCTCGGCCAGGATCGCGGCCACCTTCCCGGCTTCGGGGATGCAGCGCAGCGCCGGCTGGGTGCGGGCCATCTTCCACGGCCGGACATGCGGCCAGGTCATCATGTAGGACAGGCGCGTTTCGCCGATCAGCTCCATCGCGATGGTGCCGGTCCCGCCCTTGCGCAGATCCAGATTGGCATTGCCGATCCATGTGTAGGGCAGGTTCAGCGTCATCGTCAGCGCCGCCCCGATCCGCATGGCCACGCGCTTGTTGGTCAGTGTATAGACGGTGGCGCGCGACTGCATCCAGGCGATGCCGTAAAGAATGCCGCAGGCCAGCGTGCCTATCACCACGAAGGGGATCGCATGGGTCAGCGCCACGCCGAAGCTTTCGCCGGTCATCGAGGCGCCCACACGCCAGGCCGACAGGGCGAGGAAATAGGCCGCGACCCATTTCACCCCCAGCGCCTCCTTCGCCAGTGCCCAAGGGTCGGGCGAGCCCTGCCAGAGGATGTGTTCGTCCCTTGGCAGCTTCTCGGGCAGGCCCCGGACCGGCTCGAAATTGAAATCGTCGTGGCTCATCTTGTTTCTCCTCCGCGGTTCCCGCGCGGGTCTGGGGGCCGCCCGACTGGCTGGGCCGGGCGGCCGATCGTTCGTCAGATAAGGGATTCCGACCGTTTGGGCGTGGCGTAGAAGGTGCCGCCGCCGTAGTAGGCCATGACCTTTTCCTCTTCGAGCAGGGTGACCTGATCGGCGGCCTTGATCGTCGGCACGCCCGGGAAGTTATGGGCGTAAAGCGACCGGACGGTGACACGGTCGGACTTGATCCGCGCCATGTTCATAGGGATCAGCCGCGTCTGGCCCGAGCCTTCGGGGTTCAGGTCAACCGTGAGGTAGCGCACCATCTGCTCGGGCACGTCGACCCACATGTCCACGATCCGGCCGACCACCTCGCCGTCGCCGCCGACCACGGGCTTGCCGCGCGGATCGCGCCCGGCGCTGATGCCGAACTCCTCCAGGGTCGAGAGCGGCCTGATCTTGGGATGGCCATGCCCGTCAAGCTCGGGCACATCGCGCCGCGGCGCCCATGAGGCCGGGCCGACGCCGTCGATCATCGGATCGCCCGTCGGCACCATCGGAAAGCCACCGGCCTGCGATGACCTGGCCAGCGCCAGATCGGTCCGGTCGGGGTTCTGGCCCGACGGCACCGTCACCTCGCCCCGGCCATGCGGCAGGATGAAGGTCTTGTCCTTGGGCAGCGACCAGACGCTGTTGTCGATCTCCTTGCCGTCGTCATCGACGAGCGGATAGCCCTCGCGCTGGTTTTCGCGCTGCAGGTAGTAGACCAGTCCGGCGAAGAAGAGCCAGAAAGACCAGATCGCAGCGCTCGCCAAATCGAAATTGCCGAAAAACGTGACACCAATCATGGTTGTGATCCTCCTAAGATCATGTCGGGAATTCGGCCAGCTCGAGCTTGGCCGGAGTGTCCGACGTCACCGCCCGGGTCCTTACCAGGGGGCCAAGGGCGATGAGGGTGACGAAGAGAAGGCCGATCTCGATGTGGTAAACCACCGAGTAGCCCGTTGCAGGCGTGGCGAGCGCCTCTCCCAGCATGCCGTTCCCGGCGGCATGGTTCACGAGGTCGCGGAGCGCGCCCCCGATGAATATCGAAACGCCGGCCCCGGTGGCCTGCGCGGCCCCCCAGGCGCCCAGCGCCAGTCCCCGCCCTGCCTTGCCGCTGACGGGCATGGTCATGGCGGCGGTCAGAAGGGCCACGGAGAACAGCCCGTTGCCGAAACCGATCAGCACGGCCCCCGCGTAGAAGATCCCCGGGGATCCCATCGGCGCCGAAAAGATGACGCAGCAGAACGCCGCGATCCCGGCCAGAATCCCCCGCGCCGACATGCGGTAGGGGTTCATCCCCTGCCCCAGCCAGCGCGCGGCAATACCGAAGCCCACCAATGCTCCGGCAGCCCACATCGCCGTCAGAAGCGTCGTGGCGGAAACCGACAGACCCAGGATCTCGCCGCCATAGGGTTCCAGCAGCACGTCCTGCATGTTGAAGGCCATGGTGCCCACGAAGACCACGAACAGAAGCCGCCCGGCGTCGCCGCCACTTGCGAAATCGCGCCAGGCCTGCCTGAACTCGGGCTTTGGCGCCTCACGCTCGGCCTTGGTCATCGGGGCGACCTTCTCCTGCTTCCAGAGTGCCACAAGGTTCAGAAGCAGCGTGACCACGGCCGTGCCCTGCACCACCTGAACCAGCCTGAGTGCGCTGTAATCGCGCAGGAGCGTCCCCACGATCACCGCCGAAACGGCCATGCCGACAAGGAACATCACGTAAAGCAGCGCCACCACCTTGGGCCGCGCCTCGTCCGTGGCCCGGTCCGAGGCAAGTGCCAGACCCGCCGTCTGGGTCATGTGCATGCCAAGGCCGGTCAGCAGAAAGGCCAGCGCCGCCCCCACCCAGTCGAAGAAACCGGGATCGATCGCCGTGTCGCCCGACAGCACCAAGAGCCCCATCGGCATGATGGCAAGACCACCGAACTGCCACAGCGTGCCGAACCACAGGTAGGGCACCCGCTTCCATCCGATCGCCGAGCGGTGATTGTCGGACCGGAACCCGAGGAAAGCCCGGAACGGCGCCACCAGCACCGGAATGGCGATCATCAGCGCCACGATCGTGGCAGGGACATTCAGTTCGACGATCATCACGCGGTTCAGCGTGCCCAGAAGCATCACCGTCGCCATGCCGACGCTGATCTGGAACAGCGACAGCCGAAGAAGCTGGTTCAGCGGCAGCCCGCTTGATCCCGCATCGGCGAAAGGCAACAGGTTCATCGAGATGGATTTGAGTGCCGAGGCCCGGAAGATCATGCTCGCCCCCCTTCGAATACCAGCGCGGTCGAAATGTAGAAACCCGAGGTCACCCGCCCCGCCTCGGTCAGGTCCCCCGCATCGCCCAGCGCACGGGCAATGCCCTGGGTCGTATGCGGCACCATCCGGGGCGAGCGGTCCGAGCGCGGAAACAGCTTGCCCGCCCCCCACATCGCCATAAGAAGCGGCGTCTTCGGCGGCAGCGTGAAGACGAACCGCCCCGACAGCCGCGGCGCGGCGCGGCGCAGGATCGCGGCGATGTCGTCCGCGCCGTAATAGATCATCGAATCCATCGCGAGGATGTGGTCGAAGCTGCCCCATGCCGGGTCCAGCATGTCGCCCGCCTCCCAGCGGATCGCAGCCCCCTCGGGCGCCCGCTCGCGCGCGATGGCGATCAGCTGCGGCGAGATATCCACCGCCACCACCTCCGCGCCCCGGCGCGCCAGTTCCACCGCCATCGCCCCAGTCCCGCAGCCCGCATCCAGCACCCGCGCGCCCCGCAGGTCTTCCGGCAGTTGGGCCAGCATCAGCGCGCGCATCCGCTCGCGCCCGGCCCGCACCGTGGCCCGGATGCCCGAGACCGGCGCGTCCGAGGTCAGCCGCGCCCAGGTCTCGGTCGCGGTGCGGTCGAAGTAATGCTCGACGCGGTCACGTGTGGCGGCGTAATCGGCCATGTTCAGTCGAATCCCAGAAGTTCGAAGATGTCGCGGTCCTCAAGCGCCGAAGGCGTCGAACCAACCGTTCCGGCCGCCAGAACCTGCGCGAGGCGAATGTATTCGGCCCGCACCGCCATGACGTCGTCGGCATCGTCCATCTCGAAGATCGTCTTCTTCTTGAGCCGTGACCGCCGGATCGCATCCACATCGGGCATATGCGCCAGCCGGTTGAACCCCACCACGTCGCAGAACCGGTCCACCTCGTCGGTGTCCTTGCTGCGGTTCGCCACACAGCCCGCAAGCCGCACCTTGTAATTGCCCGACTTGGCCTGCACCGCGGCGATGATCCGGTTCATCGCATAGATGCTGTCGAAATCGTTCGCCGTCACGATCAGCGCCCGGTCGGCATGCTGCAGGGGGGCCGCGAAACCGCCGCAGACCACATCCCCCAGCACATCGAAGATCACCACATCGGTATCTTCAAGCATGTGATGCTGCTTCAAGAGCTTGACCGTCTGCCCGACCACATAACCGCCGCAGCCCGTGCCCGCCGGCGGCCCGCCGGCCTCGACGCATTTCACCCCGTTGAACCCCTCGAAGACGAAATCCTCGGGCCGAAGCTCCTCGGCGTGGAAATCCACCTCCTTGAGGATGTCGATCACCGTCGGCACCAGCTTGCCGGTCAGCGTGAAGGTGCTGTCATGCTTGGGATCGCAGCCGATCTGCAGCACCCTTTTGCCCAGAATGGAGAAGGCCGCAGAAAGGTTGGACGAGGTCGTCGATTTCCCGATCCCGCCCTTGCCATAGACCGCGAATACCTGCGCGCCCTCGATCCGGGCCTCCGGGTCCTGATGCACCTGCACCGACCCCTCGCCATCAAGGCCGCGAAGGTTGGGTATCTCGTCCCTGGGGCTCATGAGAGCCTCCTTTCCATCAAGAACCAGTTGCCTGCTTCTTTTGTTTCCAAATATCCCGGGGTGCGGGGGCGCGCCCCCCGCCCCCCCCCCCCTCCGACATTCGTCACGGGCGCGCGCTTTCGTCATTCCGCCGCAATCCCTTCCATCCGGTCCTCGAGCGCATCCGCCGCGTCCTGCAACGCGGCCAGCGTCGCTGCATCCGGTGTCCAGTAGGCCCGGTCCGACGCTTCAAGCAGCCGGTTCGCCATCCGCACGCTGGCCTGCGGGTTCAGCGCCGCCAGCCGCTCGCGCATCGCGGCATCCAGCACGAAGGTCTCCGACAGCCGCTGATAGACCCAGGGCTCCACCTCGCCGGTCGTCGCCGACCAGCCCATCGTGTTGGTGATCTGCGCTTCGATCTGGCGCACCCCCTCATGCCCGTGCTTGAGCAATCCCTCGTAGAACCGCGGGTTCAGGCTCCGCGCCCGGGTTTCCAGCGCGACCTGTTCCTGCAGGGTCCGCACCTTGGCCGCCCCGCGCGTCTGGTCGCCGATATAGACCGCCGCCGACACCCCGCCCCGCGCCCGCTTCACCGCCCGCGCGATGCCGCCCAGAGTGTCAAAGTAATGGTCGACCGTGGTCACCCCCAGCTCGACCGATTCGAGGTTCTGATAGGCCACGTCCACCTCGCGCAGCGTGGCCTGCAACAGCCCGGCATTGGCGGTGGCCTTGCCGTTCACCCCATAGGCGAAGGACTTGCGCGCCTGATAGGCATCGGCCAGCTCGTCCTCGTCTCCGAAGGCGCTCGATTCGACCAGCTGGTTGACGTTCGACCCATAAGCCCCTTCGGCATTGGAAAAGACCCGCAGCGCCGCAGTCTCCATGTCGCAGCCCGTCTCTGCCGCATAGGCCAGGGCATGGGCGCGGACGAAATTCATCTCGGGCGCTTCATCGGCCAGCGCACATTTCAGCGCAGCCTCTGCCAGCATCCGCGTCTGCAGCGGCAGAAGGTCACGGAAGATCCCCGACAGCGTCATCACCACATCGACGCGTGGCCGACCCAGCCGCGACAGCGGGATCAGATCCGCCCCCGACAGCCGCCCATAGGCGTCGAACCGCGGCGCCGCCCCCAGCAGCGCCAGCGCCTGCGCAATCGGCGCGCCATCCGACTTGATGTTGTCCGATCCCCACAGCACCAGCGCCACGGTGCGCGGCAGGCTCTGGTGGGTCTTCAGCAGAAGCTCGGCCTGCCTGCGCCCGTCCTCCATCGCGAATGCCGTGGGCATCCGGAACGGATCGAAGGCATGGATATTCCGGCCCGATGGCAGGATCTCGGGCGACCGGATCAGATCACCCCCCGGCACCGGCGCGATATAGCGCGCCGACAGCGCCCGCATCAGCGCGGGCAATTCGTGATCCTCGGCCAGAAGCGCCTCGATCCGCGCCCGATCCGCCGGGCTGCGCTCGGGCATCAGCCGGATCATGTCGGCCCGCGCAGCCGCCGACATCGGCTGCCCCACGATATGAAGCCCGTCGGGGATGAGCGAGCCTTCCGTCTCCAGCACCGTCAGCCAGAGCGTCTCGGGATCGCGCGCATTCAGGTCCACCGCATTGGCCTGATCGCGGATCAGCTGCAGAAGCTCGTCCCGCACCGGATCACCCGGCCGCATCCCCCGCCAGCGCGTCAGGCTGTCCTTGAGATCGACCAGCCCCTTGTAAAGCCCCGCCGATGCCAGCGGCGGCGTCAGATGCGTGATCGTCACCGCACCCGACCGCCGCTTTGCAAGGCTGGCCTCGGACGGGTTGTTCGCGGCATAAAGATAGACATTCGGCATCTCGCCGATCAGCCGGTCGGGCCAGTCCCGCGCGCCCATCCCGGCCTGCTTGCCCGGCATGAATTCCAGCGCGCCATGCATCCCGAAATGCAGAACGACATCGGCCTCATAGGTGTTGCGCAGCCAGAGGTAGAACTGCACGAAGGCGTGGGTCGGCGCAAAGCCCCGCTCGAACAGAAGGCGCATCGGATCGCCCTCGTATCCGAAGGTCGGCTGAACGCCGACAAAGACCTTGCCGAACTCGGCCCCCAGAATGAACACGCCCCGCCCGTCCGACAG